>JAISRW010000249.1 GCA_031273405.1 Treponema sp. | reverse complement strand
CTCCGAAAGTATGCCCATTTATCGTGGTTTTCATGGCTTTTTTAACTAAAAAAGCCATGAAAATCTCCAAGAGTAACAGGCTGCTAGGCAAAAGCCCCGCTCCGGCGGGGTTTTTTTAGTATTTTAACCACGAAAAGCACGAAATCTTGTTCGTAGTCTTTATCTTTGCCTCTCTTTTTTAGTGTTTTTCGTGGTTAAATTCGCTGTATTAAAAGCCCCCCTGGATGTTCCGGCGGAGTTCATAGCGGGCGTCGAGATTGTCCGGGTCAAGCTCCAGGGCGTTTTCGAGGGCCCGCCGGCTTTCTTCCTCCCGGCCCAGGACCCTGAGACAGCGGCTGATGCGGAGCTGGACCCGGGCGGCTTCGGCCTTGCCCGTTACCAGGGCCGCGGCGGTCCGGTAGTAATCCAGGGCAGCCGAGAAGGATCTGCGTCCTTCGCCGGCGCGGCCAAGGTTCGCGTTGTAAAGCCAAGCCGTCTCCGGCGGGAGACTTCGCGACGCCAGGGCGTCTTTGAGGAGCTTTTCCCCGGCGTCGGTCTTTCCTTCCCTGAGGAGGACTAGGGCCCGGTGCAGTTCCAGGGCAGGGCTTTCGATGTGCTTTTTGGCGGCAAGCTTAAGGAGCTGGGCCGTTTCGGTATATTGTTTCAGGTGATCGAAAAAATAAGCGGCCCAGCGGTAGAGCCCCTCTTCTTCCGGGTATCTCCCCAGGAGAAGCCAGACTTCGGCCAGGGACTTGTCAACCGGCCAGGTATCAAGGCGGCGTCTGAGGAGTTCCAAATCCAGGAAGGGATTCTTGAGTTCCGCTTCGGCCAGAATGCCAATGCTCCGGGGGGTGTCCAGCATGCGGGTATAGCGTATCAGGCCGAATACCGCGGCGGGCCTTCCGGCGGCGTCGGCCGGCTGGGTCAGCTCGGAAAAAAGCCTCTCCAGCCAGACTTTTTCTTCCTCCCTGCCCGCCGAAACGGCCGCCAGGTTGTAGAGGCTCCTGGCGCGGATCCCGTCCGGCGCGTCGGCTCCCCCGCCGTCAAGCCGGGGCAAGACAAGAAGCCGCCATAAGACCCCAGCCTTCCCCATCTCCCCGGCCAGGGCCAGGGAGTCGGCTTCCCTCCCGGTATCTTCGTCTTGTGGGAGGCGGGCAAACAATTCGGCCGCCCTGAGGGGGTTGGCGTGATCATAAAAGAACTCGGCCCCGGCGCGGATAACCTCCTCTCCGGCGCCGGGGGAGGCAAGGAGGTTGTTTATCCTCACGGCGGCCCCCGAGGCGTCGCCTTTAACGGCCCAGAGCAGGGCCTCGTCAAGGACGAGGCTTTCGGCGGACTCCTGGGAAAGCCGGGGAAGGCCCGAGGCGAGGATCTGTTCCAGGCCCGGAATAGCGGCGGCCCTCCGGGGGGTCTCCAGGCCGCCCGTAAGCACGTGAACGCTTATGAGCAGGGGGAGGAAAAAATTCCCCTTTATCCTGCCGGTATAAGCTTCAAGGGCAGGGGAAAAATCCGCCTGGACGGCGTCGAAGAAGAGGGCTTCCGCGGCAACAGCCGCCATGGCCTCGGAATGGCTAAAGTCCCGGGCCGCGGCGGCGGCGGCTTTTATATAGGACTCGGCGAAAGCCCTGTCCTGCCGGGCAAGGTTCCGCCGGCGTTTAAGCGTCGAAAGCCGCTCTTCCTGGCTTTGAGCCTTCTTTTCCAGGCGGCGGATGGCTTTTTCGGCGGCGTCCCCCGGGGCGCCCGCGGCAAGGAGGGCGTCCAGATCCCGCAATTCCCGGCCAAAGGGAGTGCCGCCGCCGGTCTCTTCGGGAACGGCATAAGGTTCCAAGGTAATGCCGAAGAAAACCAGACCCCAGGATACCAGGATGGCCAAAAGAAGCCCTCCCAGGCTTACCGGTTTGAGAGGATTCCCTGATAAAAGCCGCCTGAACTTAGACAAAACCATGCTATTGCTCAGGGGCCGCCCCGGCTTGCGTTAGAGCCTTATGAATGCTGTCCAGGACGCCGTTTATAAACCGAAAGGACTCATCGGTTCCGAATTCCCTGGCTATGCCCACGGCCTCGTTTATGACCACCGGCGCCGGGGTATCCTTCTGGTACATCAAGGCATAGGCGCTTATTCTGAGTATGGCCAGATCCACCCGGTTAAGCCGGGAAAAATCCCAATTTTCCAGGTGGTCCTTGATCACGGAATCTACAGCGCTTATGTTTTCAACGGTCCCCACTACCAGAAGCCTGGAAAAATCATCCCCTGTCCCCTTGTCTTGCCACGGAAAATCCAGCAATCCCTCAGGAATCGCTCCGGCCCGGGCATTTACGGCATCCCAGGCGTAGAGGGCCTGGAAAGCCAGAATTCGTCCTTTTCTCCGCGATGCCATGGATTACCGGTTTAGAGATTGTTTTCGAAAATTTCATAGGGAGTACCCTTGCGGAGTTCTGTAACCAGTTCCCCGGTTACCTTTTCGAACAGGGCCATCTCTTTTTCCTGGAGAAGGCCCCTGCGTATATACTCCCGCACGGTTATATTAGTCCCGACCTGATAAATATCATCCAATTCCAGGTTTTTCTGTTCATAGGTTTCGGTGATCTTAATGATATGATATCCCCTGGTGTTCTCGATGAGCTTTGAAACCTCGCCCTGCTTGAGGGTGAACGCCGTGTTGAGGAATTCGGTCCCTACCAACTGCAATGCCTGGGGGTTCCGGGGAAGATAACCGGCGTCTCCGGCCTGATAACCGGAATTAGGGGTCGCCCCCTTGGCCGATGTTTCGTCAAATTTGGCGGGGCTGGAGCCGATCTCCCTGATCAGCCTCTCGGCCAGTTCCTTGGCCTTGATTTTGGAAGCCCCATCGGTAAAAGGCACCTGGATCATGGAAACCCGGACCGTTTCGGGCCGTATCAATTGGGATTTTTGCAGGGAATAGACGTTGCGGAGTTCTTCGTCAGTTACGGCAATGGCTTTAAACTGGCTGTCGTATTTGGTGGTAATATACTTTCTTAGAACAAACTGCTTCCTGAGATCTTCCCTGAAAGCCGGAACATCCTGGCCCGTCTCCTCCCGAACAGCGACGGCGAATTCAGCGTCCGTGGGCCTGCGGCCGATGGATTGGGACATGTTGTCCCGAAGCCTGTCCAACTGGACGTTAATTTCGTTATCCGTTACGGTGATTTTGTCCCGCTCGGCGGCTTGCAGGGCCAGCCTGTCGTTGATCATCCGGTCCAGGACCTGGCGTTTCTGTTCTTTGGTCATAGTCTGGATCACGCTGCCGACTTCCTGGGCCGTGGGCTGGCGTCTGAGGCTCTGCAGCAACTGGCCCCAGGCTATTTTTTCGATCTCAAGACGCAATTGCTTTACCGTAATGGGTTCGGTTCTGACAAGCCGCACCCTGGCGACTTCCTGGAGATCCATCTGGGCAAAACCCGCGGATACCGCGAACAAACCGGCAACTAACACACTGATTAATCGTTTCATAGATCTTCCTATAGCGGCTTTTCTAAAATTCCAGTTTTTGGAAAGCCGTCTTAAATTTGTTATAACAATAAGCTTTTCCCAAAACTCGATTAACTTTTGGAAAGCCTCTAATATAAATAACTCAATATAACATGAGGTTACTGTTTTGGCTATGTTAAAACAGCCCGGATACGCCGAACCCCGGCGGAAGAGGACTGCTCCTTTTGTATGGCAAACTTCCCCAGGACGCCGATACGTTCCACGTGGGGGCCGCCGCAGACCTCCCTGGAAAAGTAATCGCCTGGAGAATTGCCTATGGTGTACACTTTAACCTGATTCTCGTACTTTTCGCCGAAAAGCGCGATGGCTCCGGCCGCCTTTGCGTCCTCCAGGTCCATGATCGCCATGGTTACGGGAAGATCCTTCTGTATCTGCTCGTTGACTATGTCCTGGACCCTTTGGATCTCCTCCCCGGTCATGGGCGCCCCGTGGGAAAAGTCGAAGCGCATGCGCTCGGCGGTGATGTTGGAACCCTTTTGGGCCACATGCTCCCCCAGCACCATACGCAGGGCCTTGTGGAGAAGGTGGGTGGCGGTGTGATACCTGGTGGCAATTTCGCTGTGATCCTGGAGGCCGCCCTTAAACTGCTGCTCCGCCCCGGCCCGGGAAAGCTCCTGGTGCTTTTTAAACGCCTCGTCAAACTCCTCGCGGTTAACCTTCATACCCTGCTCCAGCGCCAGTTCTTCGGTAAGCTCGATGGGGAAGCCGTAGGTGTCGTAGAGTTTAAAAGCCAGCCGGCCTGACATGACCCTGCGGGGGTCTTTTAAGAGGTTGGGGAGAAGCTTTTCGAACTCGTGCTCACCTTTTTGCAGGGTTTCGAGGAATTTTTTCTCCTCCCCGTCGAGTTCTTCGAGTATGCTGAGGCGGTTCTCCAAAAGCTCAGGGTAGGGCCCCTTCATCTGCTCGATGAGAACCGCCGCGATGGAGGAGAGAAAGGCGCCGCCTTCGATGCCCAGCTTGCGGCCGTGGCGCACCGCCCGCCGGATGAGCCGCCTGAGGACATAGCCCGCCCCCAGGTTGGAGGGGCTCACCGCCTTGGGGTCTCCGAGGATGAAGGCCGAAGCCCGGAGATGGTCGCAGATGATACGCACCGACTTGTCCTTTTCGGGATCCGCGCCGTAAGCATAGCCGGCGGCCTTTTCCACGGCGTAGCGCAGGGGGGCGAAAATTTCCGTATCGTAGACCGAACTTTTGCCGTTGAGGATGGTCACGGTCCGCTCGATGCCCATGCCCGTATCCACGCACTTCCGCGCCAAAGGCTCGTAGCCCCCTTCGGCGTTTTTGTTGTACTCCATGAACACGTCGTTCCAGATTTCGAGCCACTTGCCGCAGGAACAGCCGGGCTTACAGTCCGGGCCGCAGGGGGCGTCCCCGACATAATAAAACATTTCGGAATCCGGGCCGCAGGGGCCGGTGCTGCCGGCGGGGCCCCACCAGTTGTCCTCCCTAGGCAGGTAGGCGATGCGGTTTTCCGGTATGCCCAGTTTTTTCCATGCCCCCGCGGATTCATCGTCTCTGGGCATGTCCCCCTCGCCCTTAAAGACCGTGACCCCCAGCTTTTCCACGGGAATCCCCAGCCACCGGGGCGACGTGAGGAACTCAAAACTCATCTCGATGGCCCCTTCCTTGAAATAATCCCCCAGGGACCAGTTCCCCAGCATTTCAAAAAAGGTGAGATGGCTGGAATCCCCCACGCTGTCGATGTCCCCGGTGCGGATGCACTTCTGGTAGTCCACCAGCCGTTTTCCCGCGGGGTGATCCTCCCCCAAAAGGTAGGGAACCAGGGGGTGCATTCCCGCGGTGGTGAACAGCACCGTGGGATCGTTATCGGGCAGCAGGGACTTGCCCTGGATCTGGGCGTGGCCTTTGGACTTGAAAAAATCGATATATTTGGAACGGAGTTCGTCGGATGTCATGGGTTCTATTATATATGAAGAAAGCTCTCCTCCGCAATACGGGCACACGGCGCATGGGCAATTTTACTTTTAGGTTAACCACGAAAAAACACGAAAAGTACGAAAATCAATTGAAGAAAAAAGCAAGGAGGTTTATACTGATTGCCAATTGGCGACGATGAAAAAATTTTTGCTTATTGTATTGATCCTTGCGGCGGCAGGGAGGGCGTTTCCGGAGGGATTCCACTTTGGCGGCTATGTCAACAGCGGCGTGGGGGTGTTTTTCCCCGACCAGGATTGGCAAAAACGGCCCGGCGGATACGGCGGCTCAGGTGATCCCTTTGTACGCCTTGTTTCCCCGGACGCCGGCGCGGCGGGCTGGCGCTTTCAACTTAACGCCCTCTATACCAACGAGGAACAAGACCTCGGTTTTAACTTGGCGCTCCGGGCCCAGGATTCACCGGAGAGCGCGTTTTTCGATCATGGTTACGGCTGGTTCACCGCCTTCGGCGATACGGTCAAGGTTCTGGGCGGCAAAATCGACGACGATACTTTCGCCACCAGGGATCTTATTTTTGCCGATGATAACGGCGAGTCCTACGGGCTTTTAACCATTTTTAGGCCCGCGAATCTGCTGCGTATAGGTTTCGGCGTTTATGCCGGTATAGTCCCATCTTCTTCCCAGCTTGGCCCCCTGGATAACGGGAAGTATACCGTCAGCCTGGCCTTAACCATACCCGACGCTTTTCGCGTAACCGCATCCTACCGGAACGCCAACGGGGTGGAGGACCCAGGGGACGCTTCCTTCATTCGGGATACCCCCGACGGAAGCGGGAGGCTCCAGGATTCCCAGGTTTACGCCGGTATCGACATGGACGCCTTTAGAGCCATCGGCCTCGTGTTCTCCTTTGCCGGCGTTATCAACAACCTCCAGGACCGTAACAACGGCATTGCCAGAATTTTCGAAAGCCTGAGCTATACGGGAATCAAAGGCCTCAGCCTGAACCTGGCCCTCTGGCAGGCCGGCGCCAGGTA
>JAISRW010000104.1 GCA_031273405.1 Treponema sp. | reverse complement strand
ATTTTTTTAATCAAGGGGGCAAAGCCCCACAAACTCCTAGCAGTTTGTTGCGCTTCGCGCATGAAACCTCCAAAAATCGCCTGCAAGGCGATTGCGAACCTACGGTTCGATTTACCTTACCAACTGCGTTCGAACCTTTGGTTCGCGGATGCCCAATAATCGTGGTTTTTGTGACTTTTTTGCTAAAAAAAACCATAAAAACCTACAAGTGCAACAGGCGCCTAGCGGTTAAGGCTCCTGGTCAGGATGAGCTCCGCGGCGATGCTTACGGCAATCTCGGCGGGGGTCTCGCTTTTAATGTCAAGGCCGATGGGGGCCCGGACCCGCCTGGCTTCGATTTGAGCGTCCGAAAAGCCCCGCTCCCTGAGCCTGGTTTTTACAAACTCGTGCTTGTGCCGGCTCCCTATGACCCCGATGTAGACCGCGGGGCTTTCGAGGCAGAAGACCCAGGCCGCATAATCCCAGATATGCCCCCTGGTGACAATGACTGCGTAGTCATGGTCCGAGAGGCTGAGGGAATCCCCGATACGCTCAAAATCTCCCAGGATGGTTTCTTCGGCTCCGGGGAAAAGGGAGGGCCTGCTGTATTCCTCCCGGTCCTCAAAAACCACGCAGCGGAAATCGAGGCGGGAGAGGAGGGGGACAAGCTCCTGGGCCACATGGCCGCCGCCAAAGATAACGACCCGGCCCGTTCCGATCAGAGGGAGGGAAAACCGGCGCCTTCCGTCTTCTTCCGTCCAGGCCGCCGGCGCCTCCGCTTTCAACGGGGGGCCCTCTCCATCCACCGCCACTTCCAGAGGGGGCTGCTTCGCGTGTTCCGTAATTTCCATGACCAGCCGGGAGGGGATATGGGCGGAAAAACAAGCCAGGGCCTTTTCGACGGTTTCCAAAAGCCCCGGCTCTCCCGGCGCCAGGGGGCGGAAAAAAACGCCTATTTCGCCGCCGCAGCGGGCCCCTATGTCCGCCGCCTCGTTGGGGTGGAGAATGTACTTTTTAAAGGAAGAAAGGCCCTCCCCGGCGATAATGGCCCTGGCCTCTTCCAGGGCGAGGTGCTCGGGCAGGGCGCCGCCTATGGTTCCCCATACCCGGCCTTCCCTCCCGGCCAGCATCAGCGCGCCGGAAGTCCGGGGAGTAGAGCCCGAAGACTCAATAACCACCACGAGAACCAGGGCCTCCCCGCTTAAAAGCGCGTCCTTTATAATAGTAAAAAATTCTTTCACAAGAGCCCCCTTTTCCGCAAGGAATATTATTAACCACGAACCTCACGAACTGCACGAAAAAAAACAAATCAACCAACCCCGCCGCAGAGCGGTCGGGGTATGTACCCTTCGCAACGAATCAAAAGTTCGTGATTTTCGTGTGGTTCGTGGTTAAATTTGAATTCTTGTTTTTTTCCGCTTCAGGAACCTGCCCCTGCCCCGCTCTCCAAGGAAGCGGCCGTCCCGGACTATGACCTCTCCCCTGGAAACGGTACATTCGGGGTAAGCCTCGAAGGCAAAGCCCTCGTAGGAGCTGTAGTCCACGTTTGAGTGGAGCATTTTTTTGCCCAGGATGCCCCGGCGGCGGGGGTTGATGATCGCCAGGTCGGCGTCGGAGCCCTCTTTGATGACCCCCTTTTGGGGATAGAGGCCGAAAAGTTTCGCCGGGTTTGTGGAGCAGAGTTCGGTAAAACGCCGTAAACTCAGGCGCTTTTTGACCACCCCCTCGGAGTACATGAGGGGTATCCTCTCCTCAATACCCGGCGCACCGGCGGGGCATTGGGTAAAATCGTCTTTCCCCAGGATCTTCTGGGTTTCAAAGAAGAAGGGGCAGTGGTCGGTGGCCACCGTGTCTATGTCCGACACAAGGCCCTGCCAGAGGGAATCCTGGTCGGCCCTGGTGCGGAGGGGCGGGCAGATAAGGTATTTGAGCCCCTCGATGCCGGGCAGGCTGTAGAGGCTGTCGTCAAGCAGGAGGTACTGGGGGCAGGTTTCGGCGTAGAGGTTTTTCTGCCCCCGCCGCCTGGCGGCCTTGATGAATTCCAGGCCCAGGGCGTTGGTGAGGTGGACAATGTAGAGCGGCGCATCCCCGGCCATCCTGGCCATGAGGATCATCCGGTTGATAGCCTCGGCTTCACATTCGGCGGGCCTTGACAGGGGATGATAGGCCGGGGAGGTTTTGCCCTGGGAGCGGAATTTTTCCCTCAGATAGCCTATGACCCCGTCGTTTTCGGGGTGGACGGCGACAAGAAGGCCCGATTCCTTCGCTTTTTCCAGAACCCTGTAGATGGCGTCATCGGCAAGCTTGTACTCGTAGGTCATATAAAGCTTGTAGCTGGTGACGCCCTCCTCTGCCAAAACATCCATTTTCTCCAGTACCTCCGGGCTAACATGCTGGATGACTCCGTGGAAACCGTAGTCTATGACCGCGTTCCCCCCCGCGAGGCCGTGGTATTCCCTGATTATGTAGTCCGGCAGGGAACCCGCCGGGCCATAACCGGGGTGATCCACGATGGTCGTAGTCCCTCCAAAGGCGGCGGCCACGGTGCCGGTATAAAAATCGTCGCTGGCCACGGCTATTCCTACGTCAAGGCAGAGGTGGGTATGGACATCCACGCCCCCGGGTATGACTATCTTCCCCTCCGCGTCGATTGTTTCCGTATCCCCCCCGGCCCTCAAAGGCAGATCCTTCCCTATCCGGCTGATTATTCCGCCTTCGCAAAGCACGTCGCGGACTTCTTCGGCCTCTTCGGTTACCACAAGGCCGTTCTTTATCAGCAGGTTTTTCATGTTCTTCATAGCTCCTAGTAGAGTTGTTCGGAAACTTCAGTTTCTAAAATCTAAGGCAGCTTTCCCAAAAACTGAAGTTTTGGGAAAGCCTCTTGTGAGAGAACCAACCGGGTTCCCGAATAAGTCTATTATACAAAAATTTTTAAAAAAATTCAATTTTTTTTTTGAGTTAGGCTTGACAAACTTTCTTCATTCAGGTAATATTTCGACACTAGGAATAAAGGAAGCGAGGGCTTCCAAAAATCATTATTTCTAATAAGGAGAAACTTATGAATTACAGGCGTTTGTTGTTTGCAGGGATGGCGGTATTGTTGATCTGCTCCTTCGTCGCGGCCCAGGAGGAAGGGATCGGTCTTACCCCGAAGCTGGAATTCGGGATTGGTAATGTGAATGAAGGCAATGACGGGTCAAGGTCAATTCTTATCACCCCCGGTGTCGAGTATGAGAATGCCTTCCTTGACGGGGCTTTGGATGTTTTTGCCGAGTTGGATTATACCATAGGGATTCCCGAAAAGGGCGATACTGATCATCTGGTTTATCTGGAAGAAGAGGTGGGATATAACCTGGGCTTGGGCGATGCCATGACTCTGTCGATTATCCTCAACAACCAGAACAATTTCCTGGTTTCACCCGAGGCGCCGAGTGGTTTTGATCCCTTTGACGGCGTTTTGGAACCGAGCCTTAAATTTACCTACGGCGCGGATTTCGGTGAAATTTGGGTTCAGGCCGGTTTACCCATCGGCTACGCTCCTTTCGCCGGAGCCTATGGAG
>JAISRW010000230.1 GCA_031273405.1 Treponema sp. | reverse complement strand
AAACCGGCCACTACGGTTACCACAATCGGGAAAATGATCTTGAGGGACTTGGGTACCTCGTCGCCCGCCACCGGGTCCATGCGGATCTGCCGCTCTTTTTTGGTGGTTACCAGTTTTATGGCAAAAGGCTGAATGATAGGCACCAGGGACATGTAGGAATAGGCCGCCACCGCGATGGGTCCCATGTACCGGGAGCGCAGCACCTGGGAGACGAGGATCGTGGTGGGCCCGTCAGCGGCGCCGATAATACCGATAGCCGCCGCATCCCGCAGGTCAAAGCCCAGGAGCACCGACAGGGTGATAGCGGCGAAAATCCCGAAATGGGCCGATGCGCCGAAGAGGAAAAACACCGGCCTTGAAAGCAGGGGCGAAAAATCGATCATGGCGCCGATGCCGATAAAGAGCAGCAGGGGCATCGCCTCGGACGCCTCGATGCCGGTCTCAAAAAGCCACTGGATTACCCCGTGGACCTCGCCCACCCCGGGGAGCGTCTGGTTCAGCACCCCGCTCAGGGGCAGGTTCACCAGAATGGCCCCGAAGCCCATGGGCAGCAGCAGAGCCGGTTCGTACTCCTTTTTTATCGCCAGAACTATCAGGATTACCCCGATAGCGTACATCACCAGGTGTTTCCAGGTTAACAGCGTGAAACTCGCCAGCAAAAACTCCATACAACCCCCTGCAAGAAAAAAAGACAAGACTCTCTGCCGCCCGGCCCGGGCCTTGAACGCCGTCGAGCCGTGGCAGCAAAAAGTCTTGCCCTTTGATGAATAACCCGGAATCAATGCGATTGTTGAATCGATCAATCAATGATTCGTCCTGACGGGCTATTCTGCGTACTCTGTACGCCGGCTACTCCCCTTTTGCATAACAAATATAAGCCCACAGGGGAAAAATGTCAATGTATCCTTGAAAAAAGCCGCCAAAGGAAGTATAATATAGTAATAAGAAACAGGCTGCTAGGAGCCTGTTGCGCTTGTAGGTTTTTATGGCTTTTTTCAAGGAAAAATGCCATAAAAACCACGATAAATGGGCTCCTTACGCAGTTTGTAAGGCGATTTTTGAAGGTTTTATGCGCGAAGCGCAACAAACTGCTAGAGGACAAGAAAAGTTCTGGAATCACATTGCGACTGAATAGTTACAGAAACGGTTCCAAAGCCGGTTATTGGGGACCTCCGGTCAGACGGAACTGTCTTAGTATAGTAATTTAGTGAGTAATTAAAGAGGAGAAGATTATGCAAAAATATATATGCGACCTTTGCGGGTATATCTATGATCCCGCCCAGGGTGACAGTTCCGCCGGGGTCAAAGCGGGAACCGCCTTTGCGGATCTGGGCGCCGACTGGGTTTGCCCGCTCTGCGGCGCCGGCAAAGATTCTTTCTCTCCCCAAAACTAGATACTCCCGGGGATGCGGAAAGATATGCCGGCTCGTGAAGATTTTGTTTTTACCATCGGATACGACGGCCCTGTGGCAATCGTGGATAAGGAGGCCAAAAAGAAATACGGCGGCCTTTCTACCCGGGCACTGGCGGAGAAGGGCCTCTTCCGGGCGGCCTATTCTTCGGCTGTTTTTTCCCGGAACCCGGCGGAAAAGCAGCTTGTCGCCGATGTTTACAATAAGCTCTCCGCTTCCTCCCCTGTAGACCCTTCGGCGCTGGACAGGCTTTTCGGCGTCTTCCCCGTAGACGTTAAACGGTCGGTGGCGCTGTAGCCTGTTGACCCGCCCTTTGTCTCTGTGCTAATTTATCCTTAACTTACTTTAAGGATGTTATTTTATGAATTCATTTTTGTTCTCTCTCCTCCTTGCGGCTCCCCAAACTAACGGTGAAGGGGCTTCCGGTTCTGGGGCTTTAGTCAGTTTTCTGCCCCTCATCGCCATTTTCGCCATTTTCTATTTCCTGATTATCCGCCCCCAGAATAAAAAACAGAAAGAAACCCAGAAGATGCTGTCGGCCCTTAAAAAAGGGGATAAAATCATCACCCTCGGGGGTATTCACGGCGTCATCCAGAGCGTCAAAGAGACTACCGTCATCGTCAGGGTGGATGAAAACACAAAGCTCGAATTCTCCCGTAGCGCCGTTTCCGGGGTGGAAAGCCAGGGGAAGGAAGAGAAAGAGGATAAAAAATCCGGCGAAAAGAGGCTGGAAGCTCCCGCGGAAGAGAAAGACGAGGAAAAAGACGGCGACAAATAGGATTCCTGGAGTAAAAGTATGAGTAAACGATACCGGTTTTTCATTATATTGGCTATTATGGGCATTTGTTTTGCTTTCCTGCTCCCGTCCATACGCTGGTATTTTTTTGTCCCCAAATTGGAGCAAACCCGGGCCCTGGCGTCCCGGGAGCAGATTAAGGCCTACGCTTCCCAGACAGCCCAGGCGGACTTGCAGAACCTTATCAGTCTTGCCCGTTCCGGCGGGGATGTGCCCGAGGGCCTGTCTTTTTTAATTCCCCGGGCCAGGAGAATTTATAGAGACATAAAACAGCCGGAACCCGCGAAGTGGGACGCCCGGGCGGTGCTGTCGGCTTTCACTTCCCGGCAGGAAGCCCTGGAAGCCGTCGAGTCGGTGTACCGGGACAGGATCTTCGCCCTCAAAGACCTGCAAAAGAACGCGGTCCAGTTGGGCCTGGATCTGTCCGGGGGCCTGAGCATAGTCCTCCAGGCCGATTTGGACGCCCTCCAGGAACGCATGGGCCGGAGCCTCACCGAGGCCGACCGGCAGGAGGCGGTTAATCGGGCCCTGGAAGTGCTCAACAACCGCATAGATCGCTTCGGCCTTACCGAGCCGGTCATCCGCCGCCAGGGGCAGGATCAGATCTACGTGGAAATTCCCGGCACCGCCGATCCGGAACGGATTAATTCCATAATCATGGGCCGGGGCGGCCTGGCTTTCCACATGGTAGACGACGAAGCTACCGCCGCGTTTAACACCTACTATAATAGTCATCCTGCCGATACCTTTGACGGGGGGGGGAACCTTCTGGATCCCACGATTGTGCCCGCCGACGTGATCATCCGGGGCGTCTATATCAAAGATCGCTACGGCCTTGACGAGCAGGACCGGAACACCGCCGGCAATCTGCGCTATGTGGCGATAAAGAAAGAAGTCGGCCTTGACGGGAACCATATCCAGAGAGCCGAGGTAGGGAGAAATTCCGTGGACGGCCAGCCGGAAGTCTCCTTCATCCTGGATTCCGAGGGGGGAGATATTTTCTACAGGCTGACCTCGGCCAATGTGGAGAAATCCCTGGCTATAGTCCTCGACGACCGGGTCAAGTCCCAGGCAACCATACGGGGACCCATACGGGACGCTGTACGGCTCACCGGGTTCAGCGCGGAGGAAGCCAACAATATCGCCCTTACCCTGAGAACCGCCGCCCTGCCCGTGGAACTTGAGGTGGTAAACCAGCAGTCCATAGGGGCTTCTTTGGGGGAAGATACCATAATACAGGGGATTTATGCCCTTTCCTGGGGCCTTTTAGCGGTTTTGGTTTTTATGCTCCTTTTCTATAAGGGCGCCGGAATCAACGCGGTGTTAGCCCAGATCCTGAACATCTATCTGATGTTCAGCATCCTGTCGGCTTTGAATTTTACCCTGACCCTGCCGAGCATCGCCGGTTTTATCCTGACCATCGGCATGGCGGTAGACGCCAACGTGATTATCTTTGAAAGGATAAAAGAAGAACTGCGCCTGGGCAAAGGCCGCAAAGCCGTGGTGGAAGCGGGGTTTGACAAGGCTTTCTGGGCCATTATGGACTCCAACATCACCACCTTTATCGCCGCCCTTTTCCTTTCCCAACTGGGCTCGGGCCCCATCCGGGGATTCGCGGTGAGTCTTGCCATAGGGGTCTTTTCTTCCGTATTTACCGCCCTCTTTGTATCGCGGCTCATTTTTGATTTCGGCACCGATGTTTTGCGCAGCAAAGGTCTTTCGGTTTCCTGGGTTGCCCGGCCGGCCGAAAACGCGGCGGGAGGAGGCCGGTAATGAAACGTATTATTCTTTTTTCAAAGTACTTTGTCCCCGCTATGGTTGTCTCGGCTGTTTTGGTAGCCGCCGGCATTGCGGGCTATTTTCTTATGGGCTTCAATCTGGGGGTCGATTTCCAGGCCGGTCTTATCCAGGAAATTCAGTTTGCCCCGGCGGCCTTCGAGCTTACCTACGGCGGCCGGGGTAACGCCTCGGTCAGCTTAAGCCGGAACAACCTCACCATAGTCATTTCCGGCGCCGGAATCGACGAAGTTCAGCATGATTATCCCTTTTCAACGTATAGAACCCTGGGCGCCCTTACCGGGAGCCTGGCCTCCGTGGAAGGGGTCAAAACCAGGCTGCTGGTCTCGGGGGACATACAATCCGCCTGGCTGGTCCAGAGCGCTCAAAGCAATCCCCAACTGGGGCAGAGTCCCTTTGTGATGCATTATCTTTCCCCCGGAGAGGAGCCCATCCCCATAGACGAGGTCCGTTCCAGCCTCCTCCCCCTGGGTACCGTTTCGGTCCAGGTTTTGGGGAATCCGGCGGACCGGCGTTTTATGATCCGTATGCAGGACAGCGAGGTTGCAGGCGAAAAGGGAGTCCCCGCGGAAAAGATCATCGCCACCCTGGAAGCCTTTTTCGGCGCCGGGGGTGTGGCGGTAACCCGTTCCGACTACGTGGGTTCCAGATTTTCCAAACAGCTCACCGATCAGGCGGGTTTGCTGCTGGTTTTTACCCTCCTTCTCATCCTTCTTTACGCGTCCATCCGCTTTAAATTCCAGTATGCCATGGGCGCGGTGCTGGCCATACTTCACGACGGCCTCATCGTCATCGCCTTTGTGGTGTGGACCAGGATCGAATTCAATACCACAACCATCGCCGCCATTCTTACCATCCTGGGTTATTCAATCAACGATACCATCGTTATCTTTGACAGGATTCGGGAGACTCGGCGCATCTACCCCGACAACGGCTTTATAGATGTCCTTAACCGGGCCATCACCGAGACCCTGGGACGGACCGTCATCACCACCTTTACAACCATGCTGGCGGTGGTTTTCCTCTACATATTCACCACCGGCTCCATGAGGGATTTCGCCCTTTGTCTTCTTGTGGGGATGACCAGCGGGGTATATTCCACGATATTTATCGCTTCCGGTTTTGTAAGCTTCTGGGAAAAACAGACGGCCAAGAAGGCTTCGAAGAAAAAACTTCGCGGTCCGGCGCCTGTCCCGGCCAAAGCCTGAATTCGTCCGGAACCGATGAAGGTCATTCGTGCCGGCACCCTGGGTTTTTGTAAGGGCGTCCGGCGGGCGGTGGAATTGGCCGTTAAAGCGATAGAAGCGGCGGACCGGCGGGTCTATACCTTGGGCCCTCTGATTCACAATCATCGGGTTTTGGAAGATCTCCGGCTGAGGGGCGTGGAAGTTCTGGAAGACCGGGCCTTGCCCCCGGCGCCGGAAAGAGCCGCGGTGATCATAAGGGCTCACGGGGCGCCTCCCCAAAAAGAAGACGAATTGAGGGCTCTGGGGGTTTTGGTCATCGATGCCACATGCCCCAAGGTCAAAGCCAGCCAGCTAAAAGCCCGTGCTTTGGCGAAGAAGGGGTTCTTTATTTTCCTTGCGGGAGAGGAACATCATGCGGAACTGGCGGGTATCAGGGGATACGCGGAAAGCGCTGGGGGCCTCTGCCGCATTGTCGGCAGCGCCGCCGAAGCGGAAGCGGCCGCCCGGGAGCTTGGGGAAGCGAAGGCCGGGGCCGCTCTCATAGGGCAAACCACCATAACCGCCGAAGAATTTAGAACTATCGGGGAAGGGATAAAAAAGCATTATCCCGATCTCAAGATAATCAATACAATCTGCGAGGCTACCCGGGAACGGCAGGACAGCCTGAGGGAGCTTTGCGCCGGAGTCGGGGGAGTGATTATTGCCGGAGACCGGCAATCGGCCAATACCCGCCGGCTTGAGGACATTGCCGTGAATCTTGGCAAACCCGCCCGGCTTGTGGAAGCAGCCGGGGATATCACCCGGGAAGTCGGTTCCTGGGGTACGGCAGGCCTTTGCGCCGGCACTTCTACCCCCGACGGGGTGATTGACGAAATCGAAAAGGCCCTGGAAGCTCTGTAGTTTCGCCGGGCGGCGCGGGCGCTTCGGTGAACCGCCTCACAGGCTGCTAGATTTAACCGCTGACCTCACGTCGAACCTTTGGTTCGCCAACAGGGGCATAAAAAAAATTTATCTGGAATTCGAGGCTTTCCCAAAACTTCAGTTTTTGTGAAAGCTGCCTTAGATTTATGGGAAAAAGCGGGCCGTAAGCCGCTTTTTCCAGGAGCCTGTCCCAAAACCGTGCGCTTTCAGCGCACAGCCAATTAGTTTTGGGACAGGCTCAATTAGTCCGCCGGATTTTTCTGTGTGGTCGGACCTTCGGTCCGTTGTGGTTATCCTGAATTTAGAATTGCGGAACCGCCTCAATTGAATTGTTTATTTCGATCAGATATTATTTGAATTTATGGAGTTTTCCCAAAACTCGGTTAGCGCGAACCTCCGGTTCGATGGGAAAGCCTCTATGATAAAGGAGTTTTGATGAAGGCCGTTGAACTGGAAAAAGTTTATGATCCCAAACTCTTTGAAGACCGCATTTATGCCCTCTGGAAGGAAAAAGGCTCCTTCAAACCCTCCGGCCCCGGGGAGGGCAAAGACCCTTCGGGTAAAAAACCCTATGTCATTGTCATTCCCCCGCCGAATGTAACCGGCGTGCTCCATCTCGGCCACGGCCTTAACATGACCCTCCAGGACATTGTGATCCGCTTCCACCGTATGCGCGGGGAGCCCACCCTCTGGGTCCCCGGCTGCGATCACGCGGGAATAGCCACCCAGAACGTGGTTGAAAAGCGGCTCCGCGCCAAAGGCCAAAACCGCCGCGAGCTGGGGCGGGAAAAATTTGTGGAAGAAACATGGCGGGTCAAGGAAGAACACCACCAGGTCATCAGCCGGCAGATAGCCCGCATGGGCCTCAGCGTGGACTGGTCCCGGGAACGCTTTACCCTGGACGAGGGGCTCTCCCGGGCGGTGCGGGAAGTCTTTGTCACCCTCTACGAGCGGGATCTCCTCTATAGGGGGAATTACCTGGTGAACTGGTGCGGCTCCTGCGGCACCGCCCTGGCGGACGACGAGGTGGACCACGAGGACACTCCGGGGAAGATGTACCATCTGCGTTACCCTGTGGCGGGCAGTCCGGGGGTCTTCCTGGAACTGGCCACCACCCGGCCCGAAACCCTTCTGGGGGACACCGCCCTGGCGGTTCATCCTGAGGACGAACGCTACGGCGCCTTTGTGGGCAAAAAAGCCCTCCTCCCCCTGACGGACAGGGAGATCCCCGTGGTGGCCGACGGCTATGTGGACCGGGCCTTTGGTACGGGGGTTGTGAAGATCACCCCCGCCCACGATCCCAACGACTGGGAGTTGGGCAAGCGCCACGGCCTCCCGGTGATCAACATACTCACCCCCGACGGCCGCCTCAACGGGGAGGTTCCCGAAAAGTACCGGGGCCTCACGGTGCAGGAAGCCCGTAAGGCCGTCCTCGAAGACCTCAAAGCCGGGGGCTTCTATATAAAGGAGGAAACTATCACCCACGCGGTGGGGCACTGTTACCGCTGCCGCACGGTGATAGAGCCCTATCTTTCGGAGCAGTGGTTTGTGCGGATGAAGCCCCTGGCCGATAAGGCACTGGCCTCCTGGCGGCAGGGGGACATGGTCTTCTATCCAAAAAAATGGGAAAACACCTACCGGCATTGGCTTACCAATATCAGGGACTGGTGCGTGAGCCGCCAGCTCTGGTGGGGCCACCGTATTCCCGCCTGGACCTGCGCCTCCTGCGGGAAGCTCTCGGTGTCCCGCACGGATCTTTCGGTCTGTCCCCATTGCGGGGGCAAAAACATCGAGCAGGACCCGGACGTGCTTGACACCTGGTTTTCAAGCTGGCTTTGGCCTTTTTCGACCCTGGGCTGGCCGGAGAAGACGGCGGACCTTGACTCCTACTATCCGACCACGGCCCTGGTAACCGCCTACGACATCATCTTCTTCTGGGTTTCCAGGATGATCATGGCGGGGCTGGAATTTACCGGTCGGGCGCCTTTCCGGGACATTTACATACACGGTCTCCTCAGGGACAAGCAGGGCCGCAAAATGAGCAAGAGCCTGGGCAACGGCCTGGACCCCCTGGAACTGGTGGACGAGTTCGGGGCCGACGCCGCGAAATTCACTCTGGCCTTTATGTGCGCCCAGGGCCAGGATCTCCTCATCGATAAAGAATCCTTCAAGCTGGGCTCCAAGTTCGCCAACAAGATCTGGAACGCCTCCCGCTACATACTCATGAACCTGGAAGGCCGGAACCTGGTAAAAGATCCCCCCCTGAGGCCGGTTGACAAATGGATCATCTCCCGGCTGAACGGGGCGGCCAAGGCCATGGAAGAGGCTTTTCTTTCCTACCGTTACAACGACGCCGCTTCCGGGGCCTACGAGTATTTCTGGAACGATTTTTGCGACTGGTATGTGGAGGCCACCAAGCTTTCCATGAAGGCCGCCGAGGATTCCCAAGAGGCGGGGGCGGAAAAAGACCGGGCCACCACGGTGCTGCTCGCGGTGCTTGCCGCTTCCCTCAGGCTTCTCCATCCCCTGCTCCCCTTTGTTACCGAGGAGATCTACGACAAGCTCCCCAACGTCAGGGAAGGGGAGCTCCTCATAACCGCGCCCTATCCTGAGTATAAAGAAGAACTGGTTAACCAGGCGGCGGAAAGGGATTTCGGCTTCCTCCAGGAACTGGTCCGCATGGTCAGGACCCTGAGGAGCGAATGTACCGTAAGCCCGGAAAAAAAGATCCGCCTCCTTGTCCGCCTGCCTCCTTCGGGGGGCAGCGCGGCCTTTCTCAGGGAAAACGCCGAACTGGTAAAGCTTCTGGCCGGCGCCGGAGAGCTTGAAATCAGCGAGGCCGCCGGCGGGGATAAGCCCGCTCTTTCCATCGGCCTTGCGGGGGCCGGTTTTGAAGCCTTTGTGTATATTGCCGAAGCGGTGGACAGCGCTGTCTTGAAACAAAAATTTACCAAAGAGCTTGAAAGGGATAAAAAATTCATCGCCGGCCTAAAATCCAAACTGGATAACCAAAAGTTCATCCAAAACGCGCCTCCCGAACTGGTGGAAGGGGAAAAGGCGAAACTGGACGAAGCCCTCAAACGGACAGGAAAGCTTGAATCCTGGCTCAGGGATATAGGATAAGCCATGACTACCGAGGAGATGCTGCGCCTTAAAGGAACCTATCTGGCGCCCTATATGCAGCTTGCCACCGCCCTGATCGGGAAGACCAGGGAGGGAGGGGGGAACATGTTCCGCCATCAGATTGACACCATGGCGACCCTCATCGACTACGGCTATATCGACTCGGTGCTGCTTAAGGCTTCGGTGGTCCATGATCTCGTTGAGGATGTGCCGGATTTTAACCACAATCTTCTCCTCCAGATTGATTTTGAAAGCCCCGCGGTCTACGACCTGGTGCTGGAGGTGACCCGTTTCCCCGAGGAAACCAAGGGGGAATTCCTCACCCGGATTCTCGACAGCGGTTCCCGGTACGCCAAGATCCTTAAAGTGGCGGATAGAATTTCCAACATGATTTCCCTGGGCTTTGTGATCAATTACAATTTTATAAGCCGCTATACCGAAGAAACGGTCCGCTATATTTTCCCCATTGCCGAAGAAGTGGACAGGGCTATGCTGGCGGAGCTCCAATCCCTGGTGGAATCCCGCCGGAAGTACCTCAACGCCATCATCCCCGAAAGGGCCTCCATGGGCAAATGACGCCGTACATTAAGCTTTTCCCGTCGAACCGGAGGTCCGCACGAACCGGGTTTTGGGAAAAGAGCAGAACTCCGAAGAATTTACCGCTCCCCTGTCCGCTCTTCGGTGCGTTTGCGGTAAGCCAGGGCGCGGAAGCCCTCCCGCCTGACGCCGCCGAGGGGGGTGAAGTTTTTCGGCTTCTTTCTGTCCATTCTTTCCGCCTCCGCCGAGGAAAGGCCGATGAGTACGACGCCCCCCGGAGCGGCCAGGAGGCCGAGGGCTTCCCAGAAGGCGGGGCGGCGGTCCGCGCCGGGCACCGCTTCGGGGAAGGCGGCGATGAGGGAATAGGGGCCTCCCGCCCCGGCCAGGCGTTCCCGGTCAAGGAAGAGATCCGCCGCGGGGATGATGCTCACCCCCTCGCCGCTTCCCCGCCCGAGGGCTTTGAGGGTGTTGCGGCGGGCCGCCTCCAGGGCGAGGATGTTCCTCCCCGCCAGGGTGAAGGAGGGGGAAGAGGCTCCACAGAAGCCCTTTGCCAGCCATGAGGGGAAATGCCCCTGATCCCCTTCCCAGACAAGGATGTTTCTCCCTTCGGTGGGGGCTATGGTTTTAAGCGCCAGCTTTGCCGCCGCCCTGACCGCCCCGCCGGGGCTGTCGAAACCCGGAGCGCCGTGGATCGTTTCCAGGCTGTAGGAGATCCCCTCCATGGCATAATCGCCCCGGTTCCGCAGGTAACAGGGATGGGCGGCCAGGAAATCCGCCGCCGCGCTCCCGGTTCCCTGGGGAGCCATTGGGACGGCGGTTCCGGGGGAGTATACAAAAACCGTGTGCCCCGGCCCGACCTCTTCGCGGAGTATCGCCGAGCCGGCCTTGAGGATGTTGTCCCTGAAAAAATCCCCCAGGGTATTCACCGCCACCATGCAGACCCGGCCGCCGGGGTTAAGCATGGCGGCGGAACGGAGGACAAAATCTTCCAGCACAGTGAGGCCCGCCTTGGCGGGAATATTGCTCAGTATGAGATCCCAGCCCGCCGGCCCGGAGAGGAGGGGTTCCGTATGGGCGCTCAGGGCCTCCCCGCGTATGCCGTTCCTGCGGGCGTTGTACACGGTAAAGACGCGGGCAAGCTCGTCCCTGTCCTGGGCGTGGACACGGGCGGCGAAGGCGCCGGCGGCGCATATCCCCAGGATTCCGGCGCCGCAGCCGGCGTCCAGCGCCGACCGGGGGAGGGGCCGGCCCGAGGCTTCATCCTCATCGAGCATGTTTGAAACTGTCTTTAAAAGGAGCCGGGAGCCGGAATCAATGCCCCCGGAACTAAAAAGGCCGTGGGAGAGAGCAAA
>JAISRW010000058.1 GCA_031273405.1 Treponema sp. | reverse complement strand
TAAACCCCTTCGCTGCGAATAAAAGCGTTACCCCACTACAATGTGCTGTACGTCCCCCCAGGGGCCGATGTTTCCCTTGCTTTGCCAGCGCGGAACACAGGAAAGAAAGTTTGTCTGCGCCTCCGGCGGGAGCGTGATAATCCAGGGGGAACGGGTCATCAGTTGGGTTTCTTTAAGAGCCGTAACATCGGTAACACGTTCCCTGCCCCATGTGTAATTCAAAAGACAACCGTTGCAGCCATAGGGAATAGCGCGGCTGTCCGGCGTCGTCTCGTCCCGAAAACGGATTTCAATCTGGTAACCACCGAGGGCGCGAAGGTCCGTAATAACCGGGCGGGTTTCAGGCTTTGGGATCGGGGTTCGGGTAGTATCCTTGTTCGGTATCCGCATAGCCGTCCGGTCCTCATTGGTAACAGGCGGAAACATAAGGTATTGCTGGACAAAGGGGCGGATAATCGCCGTCCCCGCCTTGCGGGCGTCGTTTTTCGCCTCCGTTTCCACCTTGGAATGGGCGCCGATGGTCTTTTGATACGCCTCATGCCACACATCATAGGCCGAGGAGAGCCTGCTTACCGCATCAGGGGGAATAAACGTCCATTCCGGCGCCTCGCCGCCTGTCTTTTTCCCGACATAATTGACGAGATTCTCAAACCACCCGTCAAAATCCGCATCCCTCGTAGGGATGTAACCGCCTTTCCGAGCCATACCGGCCTCCTTGTTAGTCATTAGCAAAGATTTTTAAGACCCCCGCAAAGATTTTTAAGCCCCTCGCAAAGGTTTTTAAGATCCCCGCAAATGTTTTTAAGACTTTCACAAATGTTTGTGAGAGTCTCCCATGTAGTTGCGAGAAACCCGTAAATGTTTGTAAATCTCTCGCAGGCATATGATAAAGGACAGCCGAATGTTTGTAAACCCCTCGCAATGGTTTAGGAGAGTCTCCCAAATGTATGGGAGACTCTCAGAGATGTTTGGGAGCAAGCCGGCGGATAAAGGCCGTCACGTCCGGTGGTAACGATGAAGCCGCCGAACTATCAAGAGACGCGCACACCAGGATGGGAGGCTTAGCCGTTCCCTCAAAAGCCAGGGCAACAGCACGTACTTTCAAGTTAGGCGAAATACCAAACCTGAATTTGTTGGCTATAAAATACCGTGATGTCTTACGTAAAAATCTATCAGTAGCTGCCCACTGGCGCCTGCTCCTGTCCTCCAACACTGGATGCATTAGCGACAGTGATGAGAACGTGACGATTTTTTTTAACCACGCCCCTGCGCTTACCGCTTAAAAGCGCGTGAATTCGACCCGGAACCGGATTAATTCTGTTCAGAAGTGAATTAATTCTGCCCGGAAGGGAATTATCGGAGTTCGGAGAGGGATTAATTCTACTTGGAGGGGAATTATCGGGGTTCAGAAGTGAATCAATTCTGTTCCGAGGGGAATTATCGGAGTTCAGAAGGGGATTAATTCATTCATATTTAACCACGAAAGACACTAAAAAAGAGAGGCAAGAGCCTGTCCCAAAACCGTACGCTTTTAGCGCACAGTTAATTAGTTTTGGGACAGGTCCTGGTTGCTTTCTTGACTTTGCGGCTTTCTTGCGGTTTAGTGTTTACAAGAGGTTGGCGTGAAAAACTATCCGTACTGGCGCCGGGTGCGGGGCACTGACTATGGAAGGATCGCGGAATTTTTGCGGCTCCGGGAGAATTTCTGCGTCGCCGCATGCGCCAAGTTCCTCAAGGGCGATCCCTCCCGGGACCATGTCTGGGCCTTTGACGGCGCCGGGGGCGGGACCGCCGCCGTCCTCCTCCACAGCCGCCGCGCCCTCCTGCCGGTGTTTGACGGAAACAGGGGGATCCCCCTGCCCGCTTTTTTAAGACGCTTCCTTATCAAAGTCCCCATACGTTCGGTCCAGGGCCTGAGGGAGGACGCGGACATACTGGAAGAAGCCATGGCGGCAAGGGGTTACCGGGCTCTGGAATCCATAGATTACGACCTTATGGCCCTGGATAGGGAGCCCCCGGCGGAGGCTTTCCGCTCCGGCCCCCCGGACCTCGTTATCCGCCCCCCCGCCGGAAGCGACAGAGAGGCGATTTTCCACCTCCAGGCCGCCTACGAGCAGGAAGAAGTCCTGCCCAGGGACGCTGTCTTCAACGCCGCCGCGTCCCGGCTCAGCCTGGAGCGGGCCCTGGGCTGCGAGCAGATGCTCGTGGCGGAGCTTGGCGGCGTGCTGGTGGGGAAAATCAACACCAGCGCCCGCTCCTTTACCCGCTGCCAGATAGGCGGCGTCTTCGTCCGGCCCGACTGCCGGGGCATGGGCATCGCCCTGAGGATGGGCGCGGTCTTCTTCAGGGCCTTGATCCTGGGCGGCAGCGGGGCCACCCTCTTCGTAAAAAAGAAAAACTCCGCCGCCAGGGCTCTCTACCGCCGCCTAGGCTTCTCCGCCCTGGGGGACTACAGGATTAGCTATTATTAGGGGAGGGAGGGTATAGGACCTTGGCTCTTAAATCCGCGAATCAAAAAAAGGGAAAGAAATTTGAGCCGGCCGGCGGCGCTATGCGAACGCGGGAAGAAACGCCATGCTCTTCGGTATCGGCGCCGCCTGATCTGCCGCCGCGCCGTCTTTTTATAGGCCTTCCTCATGCTCCTGAACGGCGGCACGAGGTCGTCTTTGCTTTGCTCCTCACTATCTTCACTCTTTCTGCTCTCTTGATTTAATATGTCATGGGAAGGAAGGAGTAAATGTATGAAACCCGATAGTTTGCCTGTTTTCCCCTATGGGGCGGTTTATTTCAGGAAAACCAACCCACCGAAAAATGAATGGGAACGGGATTATAAGGTTGCCCGGGAAGACGGGATGAATATATTCCGCCACTGGTTTCTCTGGTCAGCCATTGAACCGGCTCCCGGGGTTTTTGATTGGGAGGAATACGACAGGCAAATGGATCTGGCCGCCAAAGAGGGGATGAAAACCATCATTGCCGAAATGGCGGTCATCGCGCCGGAATGGGCGTTCCGCAAATACGATCATGCCCATTTTATCAGGAGAGACAGTACCAGGGTCGAAAGTTTTATGCAGGTAAGCTGCGCGGTCGGCGGGATTCCCGGTCTTTGCTGGGATAATGACGATTACCGCGGGGCGGCGGAAAACTTTATTGCCCAATTGGCCAAACACTACAGGGGGCATCCCGGACTCGGCGGCTATGATATCTGGAACGAATGCAACTATGCGGAAAACACCTGCTATTGCCACGCCACCAAACAGAAATTCAGGGAATGGCTCGGCAAAAAGTATGAAAGCCCCAGGGCGGTTTCCGAAGCCTGGCACCGGTACGGTTTTGCCGAATGGGAAGATATTGTTCCGCCCCGCAATCCGGGGCCCTATCCTGATACCATGGATTGGCAGCAATTCAGGATTGATACGGCCTATGGGTATATGAGGCGGCGGCGCGAAATAATCAGAGGCATAGATCCTGACTGCGCTATTGCCGCCCACGGCGTCGCCGGCAGCCTGACCCTCATGGCCGACAAAGGCGCCGATGACTGGAAGGCCGCCGGGGAAGTGGAAATCTACGGCATGACCTGGGGGTCTTCCCGCCACGGGGACGAGCCCTGGAAGCAGTTCCACGCTATCGATCTGGTCCGGGCATCGAGCCGGGGCAAGCCCTTCTGGCATGCCGAATCCTATGCCGGCCCCCTCTGGCTTCAGCCCCAGGTTGTGGGCAAACCCCGGGACGAGGGCCGCATCCCCTCTCCCGAAGACGCCCGTTACTGGAACTTTGTGAGCCTTATGGGCGGCGCCTCAGGGATCATGTATCTGCGCTGGCGTCCCCTTCTGGAGGGCGACCTTTTTGGCGCCTTCGGCCCCTATGATCCGGACGGCAGCCGTACAGATCGGTCCGAGGCGGTTGCGAGAGCCTGCAAATGGATCACCGCGCCGGAACAGCAGAGGCTTTTTTCTTCCCGGCCGGTCAAGGGAGAAGCGGGCATACTCTATGTACCCGAATCCCAGCTTTTTACCTACGCTCTGCGCCGTTCTGTCGATCCTTATGCCCAATCCCTCCAGGGGGTTTATCAGGGTTTCTTTGACCGGAATATACAAGCCGACTGGGTTCATATCGACGATATTGAAGGCTGGGACCTGCTCTACCTCCCTTACCCGGTGATGCTCTCCTCCGGGACCGTCCGGGTTTTGAAGGAATGGGTTTCCCAGGGGGGCGTTCTGATTTCCGAAGGCTGCCCTGCTTATTTCGGTGACGGGCTTCGGGTGGGAATGACCCAGCCCGGCTGCGGCGCGGACGAGCTTTTTGGCGCCAGGGAAAGCTATGTGGAGTTTACGCCGGATCTCCTCGCGGATCTGAGCCTTACCGTGGCGGGCAGCCGGATTTGGGGGGGCGAATACCTGCAATGCTACGAGCCTACTACCGGGCAGGTGGCGGGCTGGTATGACGACGGCCGCGTTGCGGCAGTGGACAATAAATTCGGAAAAGGGAAGACCCGGCTTATCGGCACCATGGCCGGATACGGTTATGCCGGCCACGGCGGGGCTGAGGCAAATTATAAGGCGCCGAACCGGGCTTCGGTCTCGTTTTTTGACGGAATTCTGGAATATGCGGATAAATCCGGCCGGATTAAAGTTTCCGATTCCCGGATCACCGCCCGGCTTCACCAGGGCGTGGGAGGAACCTGGCTCTGGATCGCCAACCCCGGGCGGCAGGCCGTTCCGGTGCGAATCGAGATTCCCGGGAGCGGCTATACCAGGGCCGAGGCCTGTTTGGGACCCGCAGCCGAATGGAAGGACCAGGGGCTTACCCTGACGGCGCCTTCCCGGGAAGTGATTATTTACGAATTAAAATGAACATTCGCCGGACTCAAAAGCCTCTGTATTAAAAAAGGCGGATGTTGTATAATAAGGCATGCCTCGGTTTGATGTTTCCAAAGCGTGGATAATCCTCGTACCCCCGAACATACCGGCCGCGGAAAAGGCCGCCGGAGATCTGGCCCGCTGCATTGGCCTGCTGCGGGGACGGGCCGGGCTTTCCGCAAAGCCACCGGCTCTGGAGGACGCCTCCGGGCCGGCGCCTCCCGAATCGGCGCCCATCGTTGTCCTCAACAGCGAAAACGGCGTCCAGGAACGGAACGGCTTTACCTGGCGGACCGGCGCCGGGCGCGTTGAGATCTACGGTGAATCGGACCGGGGGCTTTGCGGGGGAATCTACGACTTTTTGGCGAAACTCGGGGTACGGTGGCCGGCGCCGGGCAGGGAAGAGCTGCCCTCTCCTATGGCGGACAGAAACGGCGGATACGCCCTGGCCGCATCAGGCGCCTATGAACCCTCGGGGTATATCGGCAAGGGACCGGCCTCCTGGCGCCGCTTTGTTCCCGGCAAAAACAGCCGGATGTTTTCTCCTAAAAACCGGGAAGCCCTGGTTCAGTGGGCGGCTCGGAACAAATATGACGCCCTATGCGTTTCCTTTGAGGATCTCCTCTCAAGCCGTTTCCGCAAGGAACGGGAAACTCTGCAAAAACTTGCGGATGAATATGCCCTTGGGATTGAAGCGGGCGGCTGGGAGTTGTCCCTCATGGTTCCCCGCCGTTTGTTCCTCTTCCACCGGGATCTTTTCCGCATGGAAGAAGGCAGGCGAAAACAGCAATACAACTTCTGCCCGACCAATCCCGGCGTCATAGGCATCATCAAATCTGAAGGGACGAAATATTTTCGCGCCGCGGAAGGGATTTCGGTTTTTAATCTTTGGCCGGACAAGGACGGAGAAGAGGCATGGTGTTCCTGCCCCACCTGCCGGGCATTCACGCCGGCGGAACAGAACCGTATCGCCGTTAATGCCGTTGCCGATGTGCTGGCTTCCATCAACCCCGAGGCGTTCATACTTTACTGGGAAAATCCCGGCGAAGAGAGCAATATCCCCATGAGATCTAATCTTTTCAGGATAGAATGTCTCCCCGAAGAACCCGGCGCAGATAAATGTTTCACGTGAAACACCGCCCCTCGTTCACTCAACAAACCGGTAAGGAATTTTAACCGCGAAGTCGAAAAAGTAACAAGTTGAGTCCCCCGCTTATTTTATCAGGTTCCGGGGATTTACCGTGACGCCGTTCTTGTAGACCGTAAAATGAAGATGGGGACCCGTGCTGAGTCCGGTACTGCCGACATCGCCTATCCTCTGCCCGGCCGATACATAGGCGCCGGCTCTAATCCTGATGTAGCTCATGTGGCCATAGAGAGTACGATAACCGGAATGGTGGGAAATAACCACATAGTTCCCTAAAATTTTGTCGTACCCCGCAGTAGAAACCCGGCCTGCCATGGCCGCCTTGACCGGGGTACCCATGGGAGCGCCAATATCCAGGCCGGAATGAAACTGCCGGGCCCCGCCGCCGAAGGGGTTTGCCCTATAGCCGTAGAGGGAGGTAATGTAACCTGCCGTGGGCCACATAAAAAGATCCCCGTTTATCTCCTGAAGCTCTACCGAACCAAGCCGGGCCCCAGGCAGAAACAATTCCGAGCCGACCTCAAGGGCATCCGAAAAAAGCTCGTTGGCTGTTTTGACAGCTTCAGGATCGATCTTGTATTTTTCGGCGATGGAAAGCAGGGTATCGTTCTTTTGCACGGTATAAGAGATACCGTCTTGGTTGGGTATTCTGAGGGTCTGCCCTATCTGGAGAATCCGGGTATTCTTTATCTTGTTTACGGAAATGACGGTACTTTGGCTCAAGCCGGTCTCAATGGCGATGCTGCTGATTATATCGCCGGGCTTCACTTTATAGCTGGTAAAGGCGAGCAGATGGGGTCTTGAATATTCCTCGGGCTCGGGAACCCCAAGAATTTCCGTATCTTCCCTGGCAGAAACCCCGGCATAAACCGCCGGGACCTGTTCTGCCGTCATGCCGCCCCCCATGCCGTTTTCGGCGTTTAGCTCGGGCAAGGTTTCGGCTTCCGCCGCCCCGGAAGCGGAAAAAACCCTGGGGAAACAAGCATAACAGACAAGGGAATATACAAATAAAATCCTAAGAAAATTTTTATTCATAGCGCAATGGTTTAATACCTTCTGCACGCTGCAAAGCTTCGATTCGATGTGCGCAAGCTTTAGGACGCTTAAAACGACATTAAACCCTTTAGCGCAAACACTTCTTAAAAACAACATACCACGGACTAAAATCAGATGCCATTCAGGACGAGGTTGTTGATCTTTTAGCCACGCTACCTTTTTCATATATCTATATCCTTGAATACTAATTATACTATAATATTATCGGCTATTAAAAGCCTCTCTTAAAACTAACCGTGTTTTGGGAAACCCTGTTTATACGGATTTTTTCTTTTCTCCGGCAAGAAGAATCAACCAACCCAAGAACCCGCTTATGCGGTGGAGGCAGAGCATGGGGTTTCGAACCAAAAGTTCGGCGGGGTTATTAAACCCCTTCGGCACGAATCAACAACCCCGCGCAAGCAGCGGGTATGTTGTTCTCAAAAGGTGGTTGCACTCAGGGGTTTAATACTTTTTAACCGCCCCAAGGGGCGAGGTATTAAACCCCTTCGGCACGAATCAATCTGTCCCTTAGTTTCGCGGCCTTCTCATAGTCTTCCGCCGCTACGGCTCTTTCAAGCTCCTGCCTGAGGCTCTGGGGGCTTTCCTTCCCGGTTTCCCTCTTTGTGTTTTTCGCCAAAGGCGCCAGGCCGGGAAGATCGATTTCCTGGTTATCAGAAATTATGTCCGGCATGATTCCCGCCCGCTCCAGCAGCTTGCGGGAGGTCAGGATAGGGCAGCCTGTCCTGACCGCCAGGGCCAAGGCGTCTGAAGGCCGGGCGTCCAAAACGAGAGGCGCCTGGGCGGGATGATTGGGGCCGAGGAAACACAGGCGACCGTAAAAAATATTATCCTTCAGGTCCGAAACCTCCGCCTGAAGCATGGCAAACCCTGTCTGTTCCATCAGCGTTAGAAACAAATCGTGGGTAAGAGGCCGTTCAGTCTGGATGTGGTCAAATCCTATGAGTATGGATTGGGCTTCCAAGGGGCCGACAAAGATGGGTATCACCATTTCCTCCCCAAAAGGCCGGAGCATCACGGCGTTTCCCTGCCCGGTCTGAGTGATAGCCCAAATTTCAGCCTCTACCATATCCGGTTTCTCGTTCAGATCTTTCATATCTTCCATGGCTCCACCCCTCAACTGATTAAATCAAAAAAAGCCGCAAACCCTTCCCCGCTAAAACAATCCCTGCTCCCGGCGATAAGTTCCCGCCCCCGCTCCAGGGCTTCTTCCAGAACCCCCGCGCTCCCAAGGACGCCGATAAATTCTTCTATCTCAGGAGCACCTATCCCGGCGGAACGGGCGGCGGCAAAACACCGGGCTGCGAATTCCCTCTTTTCCGGATGCCGATGAAGGTAGAGCAGCACCGGGAGGCTTTTCTTGCCTTCCACCACATCATCGCCGCGCTTCTTGCCGGGGATTCCCGTAGTAAGGTTCTTTACATCGTCCAAAATCTGGAAGCCAACTCCCAGGCTTTCGGCGGCTTCTCCGTAACGCTTCGCCTCGGACTCGGCCCCGGAACAGCCGCAGTATGCCCCCAGAACAGCCGCCAACCGCGCCAGGCACCCGGTCTTGAGCCGGCACATCCGGTAGTAGTCGTCCAGGGCCGGAAGGGAGTCGTAGTCCCTGTGCCAGGCAATGTCCATGGCCTGCCCGAAGTGGAGACGCCGCATGTATTCCCCCCAGATCCGGTGGATGCGGTTCTTGTCTTCCGGAGACAAAGCCGAGGCGTCAAGGCAGGCCAGGGGCAGAAAATAGAGAAAGGCCCCGGCGTTGATGGCCGTATCGATCCCGTAAAGAATGTGAACCGCCGGCGTCCCCCGGCGTTCATCGGAATTATCCTCGATATCGTCATGGATGAGGCTGGCGTTATGAGGAAATTCCACCAGGGGGGTAATGGATAGGGCCGCCTCCGCCCTCGCGGCGCCCCCAAGGGTTTCGGCCAGCAGCACCATGAGCAGAGGCCGCCAGCGTTTCCCCCCCCGGCTTAAAAGGTCCCGGCCCGGCCTGACAAGGGAAGAGACCAGTTCAAGCTGAAAGCCCCCCCCCAGCCCGCTAAAAACCTTCCCGGCCCAGGAAGGATCGGGGGCTTCGGGCAGCCACACATTGAGGACATCCTCTATTTTTTCCAGATATAGGGTATAGTCGTTTTGCATGAAATGTATTCTACCCGAGTTTCGCGCTTCTTGGAAGAGCCGGGAGAACCGTAGAGTCGAATATTATTTTGGTAATTCCTTATATCCGGCAGGCTGCTAATTTCGCATTGACCGGGCTATCGCAAAGGCCAGGGACGAGAGGAGTATCACCGCGAGAATCAGGACGCCCCAGAGGACCCATACCCCGAAGGCGTGATCCTCTTTTATCCGCTGGGGCCTCGGTTCGTACCGCGCCAAACCCGTGGGAAGGGCCGGAAGCAGTTCCAGCGAAACTTGTTTCGACGGAGCTTCCGCGCTCCGCGTCGAAGATCCGCAGATCCCCCAGATCAGGGCGTTCCGCTCCCATGAAGACCTCCGCCGGTAGTTCCAGGCGCAGGAGGCTTCCCGCCTGCCCCGTGAGCCCGTAGGCGCCCGCGAAGTCTTCGGGTTTGGGAGGGACTGCTTCAACAGAGGAGAGCCTCATCCCCGGCAAAAGGAGAAAGGAATCCCGGCAGCCTGCGGGAGTTACGGGAAGGAGGTTTGTTCATGGTTGTTCCTTTTCCCCGGGCCGGACTTCCGCCTGCCTTACCGGAGGCAGGGGCGCGGCCCATCCGATAAAAAGGAGAATGAAGCCGGCAATAAAGAAGGAAAGAATACGGTAGGGGACGCCGGCGCCGGCCATATCGAAGAGAAGGAGCTTAGCAATATCGGCCGCCGTAAGCATTGCCCCGGCGATCCAGATGCCCCGGCGGGGCAGGCGGCGTCCTCCGATAATATGGGCGATTCCGTAAAGGGCGCAGAAAATGAATAAGCTCAAATGAAAGGCGTCGGCCCCCAGGACGCCGCGGAAAGGTACGGCGCCGTAAAAATGAACGCTCCGGGCCAGGATGGCGATGAACCAGACAAAAACCGCAACATCGGCCAGAACAAAGACCAGGGGCTTTCCGGGCGCCGGTATACCGCCTCCTTTTGTTCGCAGCCCCAAGAGCCAGAAAATTGTTACGCCTATGCAGAAACCTTCCAGCAGATCCAGGGGATTCACCAGGGGGACATAGAGGGGGAGCGGCGCCGGATCTCCCGGCATAAAGAGGGTAACCAGAAACCAGAGCCCCAAAATCAGCGAAAGGATGAGGGGGAGGGCGAAAAGGACGAGCTTTTTTTCACCGGCATTAAGCTGTTTTTTGAGCCTCCCGGGAAAAAGAAGGGACAGGAAAATCATTGCCCCGAAAAGGGGCAAAAGACCGGCGAAGCTTGTCCAGGATACCGAGAGCTCAAGATAAGCCGTGAGATAACGGCCCGAAGGACACAGGACTGCCAGGGCAATAAAAAGATCGGTGAAAAGCCAAAGGCCGAGGGATTTTTTTCTCTCCCCCTTTTCCCGGAGGGTGAGGAAGACAAGCAGAACCTGGAGGGCAAAAAAGCAAATCCAGCCCAGCCGCCAGAGGGGAGAGAAAAAGTTAACGCCGAAGATCTCCCGGAAATCAAAATAGTAAAAACGCCCTGAATAAACCCACAGGATTCTCATGAGGGCAAAGACCGGGGCGGGTACGAGGCCTATATACAAAGCGGAGGATCTGAAAAACCGGGCCGCCCCGTAAGTTCCCAGGGCGGTAAAGGAGATGAGGATAAAAAAGGCCTCCCCCGGATTGTCGAGGACCCGCGCCATTTCAAAGTACCATCCCCCCAGCCACCAGGCCAGAGCCCAGAGCACGGCGATAACGGAAAAAACCGGCGTGAATTTTTCCCCCCCTCCGGGGGGGAATTTGTTTGCCAGGATCACCATGACCAGGGCCGAAAAGGCTATGACCAGGGAGCCAAGAAAGGCGGGGCTCCGCCAGGGGAGGAAGTCCCCTGAGAAGTGGGAGAGGCCGGCGAAGAAAGCGACGGCCGAGGCGAAATGTATGAGAAGCCCCGAAGCTTCAATTTTCCAATCCATGAGGGTCCGCGACGCTTTGTGCCGGTTTACCCTGAGGCCGAAGAAGAAGATCACCGTTCCCTCGGCGGCCCACAGGG
>JAISRW010000041.1 GCA_031273405.1 Treponema sp. | reverse complement strand
AGGTGGAATTGAAGCCCACCGACGAGACCCTGCCGTCCATAGCGGCTTTAACCAGGGTGCCTGTAGGGGCCGCCAGATCTATGGCCGCGTGATGCCGCCTTGCCCCGCTGATGGGGTCGTTACGCCATCCGTAGGGGGATGTGAGCCGTGCCCCATTGAGGGGGTAGATAAAAAGCTCCCCAAGGGCCAGCTTTAAATCCTCCTGGCGCATACGGGCGCCGGGGACAAAGATCACCTGCCCGGCGGTGATGACATCCTGTTGCAAATCGTTGGCGTCCAGGATAGCCTCCATGGGAACCCCCATGGAACGGGAAACCCCGGAGAGGCTGTCGCCCTTTTTAACCACATAGGGAATTCCGTTCATGTTGGGGAGCCTGAGGGTTTCCCCTTCCCGGAGCCGCCTGGCGTTGCTGATATTGTTGGACGCGATAACGGCGTCCATGGAAAGGGAATGGGCGGCGGCTATTTTCGAGACCGAGTCGCCTTTTTTCACCTTATAGCTTTTCCAGGCAAAAGTTTCGGCCATGTCCAGGGGTATGGCTTCGCCGGCATCCTCTTCGACCGCCGGGGCCGGGGGAAGGGAGACGGGGGCTGTTGGGGGGGTAAGGCCGGCGTAAAGGGCGAGATCGTACTGTGCGCCTTTGTCGGCGCCGGGATTAACCGCAACCACTTCCCTGTGCATCCAGGAGAGATAGTCATCGTCCCAGTTGAGAAGCAGAAAAGCTCCCGCGATAAGGAGGCAGCAGCCCGCGGCAGACAGCAGGGATTTTACCGGATTTTGCTTTTTTCCGGTCATCTTGACATTCTCTCTGCCGCCGTTTCTCTTCTTCCCGCTAAATTTCCTGGGGAAGACAGAATTTGACGGGACTTTCAGCTTTTTCCGGTGAATCTTAACCGGATTCTGCTTTATATGCTGCATCAAATTCCGTTCCGCCTGAGGAACAATACCGGGGGAACAGGCAGAGGGCTTTGGGGGAATAATTTTGCGTTGGCCGACATACTGGCCGGAAATAATTTTACTCATACTTACTGGTTTATCGACATAATGAAAGGGAATGATTATACTTTCCGAATATGAGAAAAGAAAACACTTCCTGGACGACGGGACGGGCAGTCATCGGGGCCTTTACCGCCGCCCTGGTAATAAAACTTTTTCTTTTTGATTTTATGATCACCGAAGGCCATTCCATGGTTCCGGCCATAAAGCCGGGGACGGTCCTCCTAGTCAGTAAGCTGTCCTATGGTATCCGCCTTCCCGGTTCCGGCGCCTACCTGCTGCGCTGGGCGCTGCCGCGGCCGGGAGACATCGTGGTGTTCTATACGCCCTTGGGGGAAATCGCGGTAAAACGCTGCGGGGAAGCTTCCGGGGTGGACAGCTTTTTCGCCCTGGGAGACAACAGCGTTAAATCCTATGATTCCCGCTCTTACGGCCCGGTGGCGGCGGATAATGTAATAGGAAAAGTATTAGGAATAAAATGAAAACCGAACCAAACCGTTTTGCCGGTACCAGGCGCTTTATAATTTTTATCTCCCTTTTTTCTCTGGCCGCCGCCGCCGTGATTCTGCGCTACGGCTTTCTCATGCTGGGCAGGCAGGGAGCCGGGAGGAACTTCCGGGCGGAACAGCCTTCGGGGAGGGGGTCCATTCTGGACAGGAACGGCCAGATTCTGGCGCTGGAAACCCGCCTGGGCAACGTAACCCTCTGGCGGCCCGAAATAGAGGACCCCCAGGAAATCAGCCTGGAACTGGGGCCGATCTTGGAAATGTCCCCCGAGGATATACTGGACAGGATAAACTATTCCCAGACGGATTTTATCTATCTCAAAAAAAAGGCTGAAGAATCTACCCTCAAGATAATCGAAACCGCCCTCGCCGAAGGCCGCCTCAGAGGCGTTAATATCGAGCCCATGGTCGGCCGCATCTACCCCAAAGGCAGTATGGCCTCCCAGATAATCGGCTTTGTGGGGGACGAAAACACGGGCCTCGCGGGGGTTGAATACGCTTTCGATACCGAGCTTGGTTCCGGTTCGGGTGAAGCCTTTGTTTCTGCGCCGGGAAGCAGGAAAAACGGCGAGCAGGTTTTTCTTTCTATCGATGTGAATGTCCAGTACATTCTGGAAAATATCGCCGCGAACATAATGGAAGAAAACAAGGCCGAAGCGGTAATGTTCATGGCCATGGACCCCAGGAACGGGGATGTTCTGGGTTCGGCCTCCCTGCCCGGCTTTGACCCTAACGATTTCCGGGGCTCCGACGAGAACTCCCGGATGGACAGGCCCGCCATCTGGGCCTACGAGCCGGGCTCTGTTTTCAAGATTTTTTCCCTCTCCGCCCTGATGGACGCCGGGGCCATCGCCGAAAACACGATCTTTTACTGTGACGGCCATTATGAGCGGACCACCGGCCGGGGAGAAACGATCGTCATTAACTGCCTGGGAGCCCACGGCCGGGTAAGCGCCAAGGATATCATCGTCTATTCCTGTAACGCCGGGGCGGCCTATGCCGCCGACAGGCTGGGGGTCTCGCCGTTTTATAGCCGCCTGAGGGACTACGGATTCGGCTTCCGTACCGGGGCGGGAAACCCCGGTGAGACCGCAGGCTTCCTCCGTGCCCCGGAGCGCTGGTCGGAACGTTCCAAACCCACCATCGCCATGGGCCAGGAACTCGCTGTTTCGGCCATGCAGATGCTCCAGGCCGCCTCGGCCATAGCCAATGACGGCGTTCTGGTTCCTCCCCGGATTGTGTCCAAAATTGTTTCCGCCGACGGCAGGACATCCCGTGCCTTCGACGCCGGCCAGCCCCGGCGGGTTCTCAAGGCCGAAACAGCCAGGGCCATGCGGCAGTACATGATGGACGTTACCTCTGCCATAGGCACGGGCTGGCGGGCCAACGTGGAGGATCTTTCCCTGGCGGTTAAAACCGGCACCGCCCAAATCATAGACCCCCTGACCGGGACTTACTCCTCTACCGATTTTATCGCCAGTTGCGTGGCCCTGCTCCCCGCCGAATCGCCCTCCCTCATCCTCTACCTGGTGATCGTAAAGCCACGGGAGGAATATCTGGCGGGCCGCATCGCAGCCCCGGCCATCAGGGAGGCGGCGGAGGAACTGATCAGTTACCTGGGAATCCCCAGGGGCCGGAGCCCCCAGATCGTTCATTCGGGAACTATTACCATACCCGCGATCCCCTACCCGGCGGTAGACGAGACCGTCCCGGACTTTAGGGGCCTTTCCAAACGCCAGCTCGTCCCCCTCCTCCTCCGGGACGATCTCAGGATCATGCTCTCCGGCGAGGGCTGGGTTGTACGCCAGGAACCGGCGCCGGGAAGCCCCCTGGCGGCGGATACGGTAATCCGCCTGGAGCTGGGCGGCGGGGAATGAGCGGGCTCCTGCCGGCCAACGCCTCGGTACTGGGCAGGAATTATCCGGGACTGGCCGAAGAACTTGCCAAAGAGGACGAAGCCGGGGAGCTTGCCCCGGAAGACCTAAAGACCGAAAACGCCGCGACCGGAGAGCCTGTCCTGGTTGTAAGGGGGATTCACGTACATTCCCCCAGAGACCCGGTGCGGGAGGCGAAGCGGCTTGCCGAAGCGGCTTTGGGGGTTTGCTCTCCGGAAGCATCAGCGGCGGGGCAGGTGCTGGTCGTCATGGGCTTTGGCCTGGGTTACGCCGCCGAAGCCGCCGCCTCCGCCGCCCCCGGCCGGCCCGTCATCATCGTGGAGCGACGCCGGGAACTGCTCAGGAAGGCCCTGGAGATTCGGGATTTGGGGGATTTTCTCTCCCAAAACCGCCTTGTCTTTGTCCTCGGGGGAAGCGGCGACGCCGTCAGCGGCGCACTGGCCCTCTTCGAAAAACCGGGCGAAAAAACCGTCCCCCTCATCATAAGGAACCGGGCCCTGGCCGGCCTGGACGGGGACTGGTACGGGGCTGTCGAAAAGCGGATACAAACATGGCTTTCCAAAGACAACGTGAACAGGGCCACCCTCAAACGTTTCGGGAAACGCTGGGTCAGGAATCTTTCCCGGAACCTCGAATCCATACGGGATCTGCCAGGTGTCGGTAGGCTGGAAAACATCCTTAAAGGCCCGGCCATCCCGGTGTTCCTCGCCGCTGCCGGGCCCAGCCTGGACGAAACCGGGCCCTTCCTCGCCGAAATCGCCGGTCGCTGCCTGGTCGTGGCGGTGGACACCAGCCTCCGCTTTCTTATCCACCGGGGGGTAGACCCGGACTTTGTGGTCTCCGTAGACCCCCAGTACTGGAACTTCCGCCACCTTGACCGCCTTCCGGCCCCCAACACCCGGCTTGTCGCCGAATCGGCGGTGTATCCTCCCTGCCTGCGCCACCGCTTTAAGGGGCGCCTCCTGTGCGGTTCCCTCTTTCCCCTGGGCCGCTTCATCGAAGAGCGGGTGGACCCCAAGGGGGAGCTTGGCGCCGGCGGCTCGGTGGCCACCACCGCCTGGGACTTTGCCAGGGTTCTCGGCGCTCCCGCTGTCTGGATCGCCGGCCTGGATCTTTCCTTTCCCGATCTGAAAACCCACTTCAGCGGCGCCCTCTTCGAGGACCGTTCCCTTGCCGAATCGGCCCGGTTCAAGCCGGGAGAAACCTGGGGCTTCCGCAGCCTCAGAGACGGCCAGCCCTTCTGGGCAAAAAGCCCCGACGGAGGGGAAGTTCTCACCGACAAACGCCTCTCCCTCTACGCCGCCTGGTTCGAAAACCGCTTCCGCCGCTTCCCGAAACCGGCGAATTATGGTCTTTCCGCCAAAGGTTTGGCCATAGGGGGCCTTAAAACCGCCACTATTGACGAGCTTTTGGCCCTTCCCGAACGCCGGGAGGAGATAAATTCCCTCCTTGAAGAGGTTTTCGCAAAAATAGAGGGTGAATTTGAAAGGCCGGAGCAAAAGAAAGCCCGCTCCGAAGCTTACGACACGGCCCTCGCCGCCCTCCTTGAGGGCCTAAAGGAGATAAAAACCCTCGCCCGAGACGCTGCGGAGACCGCCGAAACCGCCCTCCGCCGCCACGCCCGCCTGAAGCCCCGGGAACAGGAAAGGGTTCTGCAAAAACTTGACGCCGCCAACAAGGCCGTCAGCGCCAGCGCGGTTAAAGACGTGGCGGGTTTCCTCTTTCCCGACCCCGACGAACTCGAAAAAAGCGTCAAGACCCCTCCCCGCGAAAGCTTCGCCTACCACCTCGAATTTTCCGCCCGCTTTTACCGGGCCCTGGCGGAGGCGGCGGGGTATAACCTGTCGACTCTGGAAGGGAACCACGCCGAACCTTTGGTTCGACCACACGGACAACACGGACTTTTTGTTTGAATTTTTTTTCGTCCGTGAGGTCTGTGTGGTCCGTGGTTAAATTCCTTTATTTCTGAATCCGTCAGGACAGCAGGCGGTTGAGGCTTTTTACAAAGGCCGCCGGGTCTTTGAGCTTGATGCCTTCCACCAGCAGGGCCTGATCCAGGAGCACCCCCGAAATGTCGGCGATCTTCTCCAGGTCCTCGGTATCTTTCAGGCCGGCGACGATGGGATGATCGCCGTTTACCTCCAGGATGGGCTTGATGTCGGGCATGTCAGTCTGGCCCATGGCCTTGAGCATCTGGGCCATTTGTATGGTAGGATCGTTTTCGTCGGCCACGATGCAGGAAGGGGAATCGTGGAGCCGGCGGGAAAGTTTTACGTCTTTGACCCGGTCGCCCAGGGCCTTCTTGATTTTCTC
>JAISRW010000032.1 GCA_031273405.1 Treponema sp. | reverse complement strand
GGTTTAACGGTATATGTGGAAATATTCATACTATAAGAGTATGCTTCAATTAAAGTATTGTCAATGTGGCGCAGAAAAAAACAACAGGATTAATGAAGCCTGAATCTGGCCGACAGTTCCTTAAGATGGCTGCCGATAAAAAGGACGCCGTAACCGGTAAGTACCGCCCCGATGGTAAGCCCCACAGGAAGCAGGAAAGAAGAACCCTCCGCATCGGCAACTTTGGCAAACACTAATCCGAAGAACGAAGTAGCCAGGGAAATGAGAATGAAGAACCCTATGATCACCCAGCCCAGGGTAGACACTCCGCCGGGAACAGCCATAGCGGGAAATTCCGCCGCTTCTTCGTCTTCCCCTTCCGGAAGCTTCACCATTATCGTTTCCACAAGCTCAGGAGAGGGAGGAAAGAAATCGGTCTTCATGATATTCCGGAAAACCTCAAAGTTTTTCGCCTTTTCCGCGCAGTCATGGCAGAAAAGGAGGTGCAAAAAAATACGAATCTGAACAAACGGGGAAATATCTTCATCTCCTAAAGATTCAATCATTTTGTCAGTTATCTCCCGGCAGCAAAGCCGGGAACCGGCATCAGACGGCAGATGTTCCGTCATTCCAAACCTCCTCTGGTAATCCCGGCAAAATCCTTAAGTCTTTCACGCAGCAGCTTTTTAGCCCGGAATACATGCGATTTTATCGTATTGACCGGATATCCGGTAATTGCCTCAATTTCCTGATAAGACCGGTCAAAAAAAAAGAAAAGATCCACGCAGATCCTGTAGCGGGCGGGGAGATCCTCCACCGCCTCCAGGACCGCCTCCTGCGCCGCGGAACGCAGAAGCTTCCGTTCCGGCGTGTCCTCGTCGGGGATGATTTCCTCCTCCGCGAGGCTGTGATAATCCTTACTCCGGGTAAAGCTGTTGACCGCCGTATTATAAGCGACCTTGTAGAGCCAGGTAGAAAACCGCGAACGGCCTTCAAAACAGGAGAGGCTGCGAAACACCTTGAGGAAGACCTCCTGGACAAAATCCGCAGCGTCATCGCGGTTATGGAAAAAGCTCATGCCCATTCCGTAAACCGCCCGCTGGTGCCTTACGACCAGAAGCCTGAACAACTCCTTTTGCCCCCCAAGGATCTGCTCTACTACGAGCCGATCGTCTTCGTCCGCACCCGTCATGGGCTTCTGTCGCCGCGCTTGATCCCATAGTAAACCAGCAAGCCGAATCCTACCGACAGGGGAATAATCCCGCCCAAAAGACCAAAATTGACCCCCATGGCAATGGCCAGGAAAATAGTCAGGGCAAGTCCGACAGAAAAAAGGAGAAGCCCCGCAAGCAGGCTAAAGGACAGGAGATCAAAATCGGGCTTTTTGTACTGTCCGGCTTTGATAAGGAGGGTTCTGCGCCTATGATTCCAAAGAAGATAAAAAAACACCACTACCGAGCCCATGACTATCCCGATAATGGGGATAATAGAGATAATAACCTGGGCGGCCGCAGACGGCATCTGCTCCATTGAAAACAAGCTCCTCTTATACGGCGATAGATCCACTATACGCTGAAAAGTCCCGAATGTCGAGCCAATTTCAAAATTGGCTTTCTTATGAGGCTTTCCCAAAACTAACCGAGTTTTGGGAAATGCTCTTATTAGACCCGGAAGCCGGGAAAGGGTTGCGGCCGGCGTTTATTCAAGATAGAAAAAATCGTCAAAATACAAGACCTTTATCTTGCCCAGCCGCAGAATGCTGTTATAGCGGCTGAGGAGCTCTTCCTTAAGGGTGTCTTCATCCGCCGAAGCGAGAGCCGCCGCGGAAAAGGACCCAAAATAATCCGCCGCGATGGTTCTGAAATCCCTGACCCTGGAAGCCAGTTCCTCTGAAAAAGGCTTATCCGCCGCGGGATAGGGAAAGGTGATACGGACGATGACCGTAGGCGATTCGTCGTCCCCGGCGGAAACGCGGATGCGGCCTATGCCGGCAAAAAGCCGCTCCTCCCCGGCCGGCGGCCCTGTTTCCGCGCCCTCCCCCGGGGGGAGAAAAACCAGGGCATAGAGAGTGCCCCCCAGCAGCAGGAGGCCCAGGAAAAAAAGCAGGATCAGCAGCGCACGGTAGATAATAACCAAAACAAGGGAAGGATCTTTCCCGCCGGATTTCATTATGGTACTTTTTATGATACCTTCTCTTTAATGTCAAGGCAGGGGCGGAGACAGGCAGGGGCTGAGATTGGAGCCGGCTTCGCGGGCCGGCGGCTTTTCCTTCGATTCAATTCGATTCGATTCAATGCCCCGTCTCAATGCCCGCCTGTTGCAGGCGTTTAAGGTTGATCTGCGCGCCGGCATGGTCGGGATTGAGCCGCAAAGCCCGCTCCCAATCCGCGCGGGCCTGCTCAGTATCCGCTTGATAATAGTAGACGATGCCCCGGTTATTATACACGTCGGCATTATCGGGGCTCAGCCTGACAGCCTCCGTGTAGTCCGCAATCGCCGCGTCATACTCCCCTGTGTTGCTGCGGGCGATGCCCCGGTTATTGTACGCTTCGGCATTATTGGGGTTCAGCCTGACAGCCTCCGTGTAGTCCGCAATCGCCTTGTTATAGTCCCCCGCGTATCGGTAGGCGACGCCCCGGTTGTTGTACGCTTCGGGCCAGCCGGGGTTCAGCCTGATAGCCTCCGTGTAGTCCGCTATCGCCGGGTCATACACTCCTTTGGCATGGCATGCGACGCCCCGGTTATAGTACGCCGCGGTATAGCCGGGGTTTATCCTGATAGCCATCGTGTAATCCGCAATCGCCGCGTCATAACTCCCTTTGGCATAGTAAGCGATGCCCCGGTTACTGTACGCCACGGCAAAGCTGGGGTTTTGCTTGATGGCCTCCGTGTAGTCCGCAATCGCCGCGTCATAGTCCCCTCCGGTATAATATTCAACACCCCGGTTATTGTACACCGCGGCATAATCGGGGTTTGGCCCGGTACCCATAGCTTGTGTATACTCCACGATGGCCCCGACAGAATCCCCTTCCCGGGAGAGCTCCGTGGCGTGCTCAAAATGAGAGGCGGACCGGCTGTCGTTCGGCGCGAAAGAAGCGCAGCCCGTGAACGACCCCATGAGCAGCGCCGCCGCCGCCAGGCCCAGCCAATTTCTTTTCATCTCCCTTCCTCCTGTCTGTTTTTGTATTGCTTCGTTTTCCCGCCGCCGGACGGGGCCGATTCACGGAATCAACAACCTCACCCTGAAGGGCGGGGGATGTTGTTCTCTAGCGGTTTGTTGCGCTTTGCGCATAAAACTCCTGGTTTCTAAGAGCATTTTAAGGAGATTTTGAGAATTGTCAATCATTCACTACCGGGGGACAGGATAAACGCATAGAAACAAAAAAGAGGAAAATTTACCACTGACCACACGGAAAACACGGACTTTTTGTTCGAAATCCCTCCTTGTCCGTGCCATCTGTGAGGTCAGTGGTTATTATGTCCCCGGATTTTTGTCCCTCGGCTCAAGTTAATCCGTGAAAATCTGCGTTAATCCACGGATTTGGTTAATTCGTCCGTGGACCTGTCCGTGGGGTCTACTTTTCCTTAGTTCCATAGCGGAAAAGTGTGGTCCGTGGTTAAAAATTCCTATGCGTTTATCCTGGGAGGGAGAGAAGGGCGCTTGACAAAAAAAGTGCTCTTTGCTACACTGGCTTTGTTCCGTTAAGGAACTTTCTGCCTTTATGGCTCCATGAAGGGGCCGCCGGATTTCCTGTGCGGAGCCGGACCCGGAGATGAACTCCTTATACTACTATTCTCACGTTAGAGGAGTGAAGCATGAAACGGTTCTTTGTGGTTTTGGCGGCGGTCTGCGCTGTCTCCGGGGGCGCGGGGGCCCACGAATTTTTTGTTATTCCCGATGAGGTCAAGGAGTACCGGGCCGGTGATACGCTCCGGATCGACGCGCTTTCCACGCATTACTTCATGGTGGGGGAAGAACTCGAACCGGCGGAGGTGAACGAGGTCTATGTGGTGAGGAACGGGGTCCGGGGTCCGGACCTTCCCCTGGAAGCGAACCCTGACCGGCTCTGGTACGAGACCAGCTATACGCTTACCGATAACAACCCGGCCATTGTGGTGGGGAACCGGAAGGGCGGGTTTTACTGTCTCTTTACCGACGGCAGTTACGCCGACGGGACCAGGGCGGAGGTGGCCGAGGCAAATCCCGGCAGGTCCATAGCCACGGCGCGGTACTTTGCGAAGTATTCGAAGTTCTACCTCAACCCCAGCGCCGGCGATCAGAGTTTTTCCACACCCCTGGGGCATGATCTTGAGATTGTGCCCGTGGACAATCCCGCCCGCATACGGAACGGGGGACGGGCCCGCTTCCGGGTGCTTTACCGGGGCCAGCCC
>JAISRW010000029.1 GCA_031273405.1 Treponema sp. | reverse complement strand
TTCCGGCCGCCGTCGATCTATACTCATTACAGAAAAGCCGGGAGGAGAGGGCCATGGGAAAGATTGGATTGTTGAAATTTGAACAGTTCGGCGTCAGCATGCCGGCTACGGACCCGTATATACCCGTTCCCCCGGTATGGGCCCGCAATGTCGAACAGTTTGTCATACATTTTAAAACCGATTATGAGAGCGCCGCCCGCTGGATCCCCGAACCCCTCGAATTCGCCGGGGACGGGCCCGCGGCAATGGTGGTCTGCAACAGGATAGGTTTTGTTACCTACGCAACCGGGTTCCTGGAGGCCCAGCTTGCCTTCGACGTTACCTATAACGGTAAACCCTATGTCTACATCTCCAATCTTTTTGTGAACAGCGAAGACGCCCTGGTAGCCGGAAGGGAGGTTTACGGGTACGCGAAAAAAATGGCCCACATGCGGTACTTCTGTGACGAGGGATACTACAACATGACGGTCGAGCGGCCGCTGGGCACGAGAATTTTTACGGCCTCAATAAAGATCAAAAAGCCCCTGGACCCGGGCGTCCTCGAATCAAAGGACACGCTCAATTTAAAAATCATTCCCAGTCCTGTCTCCGGCGAAGGCCCTCAAGTCTGTCAGCTTGTCGGAGTGCCCATTACGGGCGGCATACAAACCTGTTCCGACGGACTTCCCGACCTGTGGGAATGTACGGGCAGTCTTTTCTGGGGAAGCGCCTCCTCCGAAGACCCCTGGCACAGGGTAAAAATAAACGAAATTACCTCAATAACCTTTCAGCATTCCCATTCGATTCTTCAGCCGGGGTATATCCTTTATGACTATTTAAAGCAGCGTAAATAATTCCCCGGTTTAATCCTTGTTGGAATATTTCTTTACGTCGATGGCCACGGCGACGATAATAATCGCTCCCTTAAACACAAACTGCCAGTACGAATTTACCCCGATGAAGGTGAGGCCGTAGTTAATCAGGTTGAAGATCAAAACCCCGGCAAACACGCCCACAACGGAACCGATACCGCCGCCGGCGGAACAGCCGCCCACTATACAGGAAGCAATGGCGTCAAGTTCATAGGCGTTTCCGTAATTGCTTCCGGCGCTTCCCGTGCGCGCCGATTCCAGACTGCCCGCAAGACCGTAAAACATGCCGGCCAGCATAAAGGCGACAAGTTCCACCTTGAATATGTTGATGCCCGAAACCCGCGCCGCCTCGCGGTTGCCGCCGACGACAAAAAGCTGATGCCCGTAATTGGTTTTGGTCTGCAGCACCCACGCAAACAGCATGCACACCAGCGCGATTATCAGAATGTAGGGAATATTAACGATGTCTCCCGTACCAAGGCGGCCGAAAGCGGGAAGATAGCCGCCGAGGGGCTGGGAATTGTTCGGGGGCCTGCTCATGAAAAGGTTGTTGAAGCCGTAAAGCACCATCTGCATGCCGAGGGTCGCGAGAAAGGCGTTTACCTTCAGCTTTGACACAATGACACCGTTGAGGCATCCGACACAGACGCCAAGAACCATGGCGCCAAGTATGGGAACGATGATCGGCATTTCGGGCAGGCCGGGCCAGTATTTTAAATAGTATCCCGCCTGCTGGGCCAAAGTTCCCGAAACCACCGCCGCGAAGCCGACCATTCTGCCGCCGGAAAGGTCCGCCGAACCTATGATGATAATGAACATACAGCCCATGGCCACTATGATACGCACGGAACTTTGCATAAGGATGTCCCGCATCACCTTCAGCGAAAGGAAATTCGGGGAGATTATCGCTATGACGACAATGATAATGAGCATTACAAAATAAATAACATTTCTGAAAAAGAATTTTTTTACCCTGTCAAGCTGTTTGCTCACCATCTGTGGGCTCCTTTTTACCGGTGTTGCGGCATGCGCTGGCATAGTACATGACTTTTTCTTCCGTGGCCTCGTCCCGGCCGACAATGCCGGAAAGCCGGCCTTCGCACATGACCAGAATGCGATCCGACATGCCAAGCAGTTCCGGCATTTCCGATGAGATCATAATGATGCTTTTTCCCTGGGAGGCCAGGTTTTCCATAAGGGAATAAATATCGTATTTTGCCCCCACGTCTATTCCCCTGGTCGGTTCGTCAAGCAGAAGAATTTCAGGGTCCGTTAAAATCCACCTGCCCAACAGAACCTTTTGCTGATTGCCCCCCGAAAGATACTGTATCTCCTGCTTTATCGAAGGGGTTTTTATGGAAAAAATATCGATGTATTTTTCCGTGTCCCTTTTCTTTTTACGGGCGCTGATGAATATGCCGCCCACCGTATATTTTTTTGTATACGCCGCCTGATTGGCCACTACCGTATTCTCTATCAGCGAAAGGCCCGGAATAATGCCGGAACCGCGCCGGTCTTCGGTCAGCATGGCTATTCCGTTTTTAATGGCCGTCAGGGGCCGGTTAATTTTTACCTTTTTTCCGTTTATGGTTATTGAACCGGTCTTCAGGCGGCGCAGTCCGAATATGGATTCCATCAATTCCGTTCTCTGGGAGCCGACCAGCCCGCCTATGCCCAGAATCTCCCCCCGCCGCAGTTCAAAATTAACGTCCCTGAAAGAAGAGGGATTGGCGGAACTGAAATTTTCTATCCGCATACAGGTATCACCGGCGCTGTGTTGTCTGGGGGGAAAGCGGTTGGACAGGTCGCGGCCCACCATCCTGTTGATGATGAGGTTTTCCGTCAGTTCGGCCGACGGCCAGGTGCCCACCATCCTGCCGTCCCTCATAATGCTGACATTGTGGGAAACCTTGAGAATCTCGTCGATCTTGTGGGAGATATAGACGATCGATCTCCCCTGCCCGACCAGTTTTTGAATAATGTTGAAAAGCAGTTTTGTTTCAGAATCGGTTAACGAAGAGGTCGGCTCGTCCATAATGATGACCCTGGCGTTAATGGAAACCGCCTTGGCGATTTCAAGAAGCTGGCAATGCGCCACGGAAAGTTCCCCGGCCATCCGCCGGGGTTCAATATGTATATCCAATTCCTCAAAAAGCCGCACGGTTTCCCGGTACATTTTCTTTTTTTCTATCCAACGTATGCCGGCTATTTTTTTGCACGGGACCCGGCCCATCCACACATTTTCCATGACATTTCTTGTCCTTACCGGATGAAGTTCCTGATGTATCATGGAAATACCCGCGTCCATGGCGGCCTTGGGATTGGCGATGGTATGCGGAACGTTTTCTATAAGGATCTCGCCTTCGTCGGGGTGATAGAGGCCGAAAAGGCATTTCATCAAGGTTGACTTGCCCGCGCCGTTTTCGCCCATCAGGGCATGCACCTGGGCTTTTTCAACCGTCAGGGATACGTCGTCCAGTGCGCGGACACCGGGGAAATTTTTTTTAATGTTTTTCATTTCAATGAGGATATCCATCCGACCATCCTTGCCTGAAAAGCGGCTGCCCGCCGCGGGACCCTCAGGGCCCCGCGGTTTTTTTGCCGATTAAGCCGACCGGTCAGGCCGGCTAATAACGGGCGTCCGCCACATTGCTTTTATCGATTCCTATGTAGTCGATTATCACATAACGGTTGTCGACACGCACACCGGGAATCCCGATGCTCTGGGTGTTAACCGCCTGGCCCGCGTCAAGCAGCTTTATAAGTTTATAGGCGGCGTTTGCCAGCTTGATCGGATTGTTGAGCGCCGTACCGAGGAGCGTCCCTTCCTTGAGCGCTTCCTGGGCCACCGCCGTCGCGTCCACGCTGACCACCGGCAGATACGAATCGGCGCCCTTGAAGAAACCGGCGGCCTTGAGGGCCTCGATGGCGCCGAGCGCCATATCGTCGTTACAGGCAAATATAAAATCAATATCGTTCCGGCGCGCGGCGACGATGGACTGAACGGCGTTCATGGCGTCAACCCGCTGATAGTTGCAGATCATCTCCTGCAGCTTGTTGGTGGCGATGCCGGCCTTTTCTATTTCCGAAATGGAATAGGTCGCCCGGTTAATCGTGTCGTTGTGGTCGGGAATTCCCAGAAGCATAATATAGTCAAGTTTGCCGTTCTTGTTCCGGTCCGCCTGGGGATTGGCCTTCCAGTATTTGACGGCGTGCTGCCCCATGATCTGACCCGACTGTTCCGACATGGAAGAAACGACCCACACCTTGTCCGAGAGTTTCCAGAGCTCGTCGGTCATCGGGTTTCCGTTGGTGATGAGCAGGGTGGTTCCCGCCCCGGTCACCTCATTGATGATATTGCCCACGCCGGCGGTGTTGAAGGTGTTAAAGACCAGATAATCCACGCCTTTGGTAAGCATGTTCCTCATGTTGTCCGTTTCGGTGGCGAGATCAAATTTTGAATCCGCGTCCTGGATGGTATACACCCCTTCCTTGTTCACCGCCTCGTTGAGGGTGTTGCGGGCCATCGCGATAAAGGTATCGGAGAATTGATACCAGATGGCGCCTATGGCCTTTTTGCTTCCGCCGCCGGCCTGCCGGCCCGCTCCGGCGTACACGAAGGTGACGGAAGTGACGATGAACAGTAACGGTAATAATTTTTTCATATGCGTTCCTCCTGAAAATATTCTTACAGGCCAGGCCTGCGTCTGCCTAAAGAGACCGCAAAAGCTTTGCGATTTCGTTTATCATATCCTCCACCTGCGGCGCGTAGCCCAGCCGGTCAAAGGTGCCGTGGGTAATGCCGCCGTATCGTATGTGGCGGCAGGGAACCCCGGCCTTCCGCAATATGTCGGTGTATTCCTCACATTCGATGCGCAGAAAATCGTATTCCGCCGTAAAAATGAGGGTCTGGGGAAGGCCCGCCGCGGGGGCGGCTATGGGGCTTATATAGGGGGAATAAATATCCGTGCCGGGGGGAACGTACCAGCCGTTCAGCTCGCGGCCCTGTTTGCCTATGTAGCCGCTCTGAAAGGCGATAAGGGGATCGTTTTCCGGATTGTCGTACTTGTCGGCCCTCCAGTACCAGTAGGGATCGCCGGGTTTTTCCGCCCTGCTCAGGGTGGGATAAATCAGCGCCTGAAAGGCCAGGGGCCGGCGGCCCTCGTCACGGTTCCGCAGGGCGCAGACGGCAGCCAGATTGCCCCCGGCGCTGTCGCCGGCGACGCCTGTTTTCGCGCCGTCGACGCCGAGGGCCTCCGCGCCGCCGAGGGCGTATTCCAGCACCGCGTAACAACAGTCAAAGCCGACGGGAAAGGGACTTTCCGGGGCCAGCGGATAATCCACCGAGAGAACCACCGCCCCCGCCC
>JAISRW010000052.1 GCA_031273405.1 Treponema sp. | reverse complement strand
GTACATGCCCTGGCGCTTCTGTATGGTGGCGATAAAATTGGATGCTTCAAGAAGGCCGTCATAACTGCCGGTATCCAGCCAGGCCATGCCCCGGCCGAGGATTTCCACCGACAGCTTCCCGGCTTCCAGATACGCGTTGTTGACCGCGGTAATTTCGATTTCGCCCCTGGCCGAGGGTTTTACATTTTTCGCGATTTCTACCACGTTGTTATCGTAAAAATAAAGTCCCGGCACCGCGTAACGGGATTTTGGAAACGCCGGTTTTTCTTCAACGGAAAGGGCTTTTCCCTCTTTGTTAAATTCGACCACACCATAAGCGGCAGGATCTTTTACATAATAGGCAAAAATAAGGCCGCCCTCTTCCCCGCTGATTTTGGCGGCCGCGTTTTTCAGGGTTCGGCTAAAGCCCCGGCCGTAAAAGATATTGTCTCCAAGAACCAGAGCCGCGGCGTCTTGGCCTATAAATTTTTCACCCAAAATAAAAGCGTCCGCCAGGCCCCTGGGGCTTTCCTGGACGGCATAGTCAAAAGCCATACCCAGCCAGGCGCCGTCGCCAAAAAGCTCCCTGAAAAGGGAAATATCCCTGGGGGTTGAAATAATGAGCGCTTCCCTGATTCCCGCCAGCATTAAAACCGAAAGGGGGTAGTAGATCATGGGCTTATCGTAAAGGGGAAGAATCTGTTTGGAAACAGCTTTGGTAACGGGATAAAGCCGGGTGCCGGCGCCGCCGGCGAGAACGATGCCTTTCACGCCGCCGTCCTTTTATAATAATTCTTAAACCAGGAGACAAAAAAGCGGAGGCCTTCGTCTATACCCGTAGCGGGAGACCAGCCGAGATCCCGAACGGTGTCGTCTATGTCCGCTTCGGTTGACTGAACATCCCCGGCCTGCATGGGCAGAAAATTTTTGACCGCGGTTTTACCCAGGGCTTTTTCCAGGGCTTCGATAAAATCCAGGAGTTTTTCAGGGTGATTATTGCCCAGGTTATAGATCCTAAAGGGAGCGGAAGAGGAGGCCGGATCGGGTCTTGAGGGATCAAAACCGGGGGAGGGGAGGGGGATGGTCTCCGACGCAAGGATCACCCCGCCGGTAATATCGTCGATATAGGTAAAATCCCGGAACATTTCCCCGTTACGGTAAACGTCTATGGGCCTATTCTCCATAATGGCCAGGGAAAATTTATAATAGGCCATGTCGGGCCTGCCCCAGGGGCCGTATACCGTAAAGAACCTGAGACCGGTGACGGGGATGCCGAAGAGATGGGCATACGTGTGGGCCATAAGCTCGTCGGCCCTTTTGGTAGCCCCGTAGAGGCTTAGCGGATGATCCGCGCCGTGGTGAACCGAGAATGGCCTTTGGGTATTGAGGCCGTAGACGGAGGAACTTGAGGCAAACACCAGGTGGGGAATTTTAAGCTCCCTGGACAATTCAAGAATATTGAGGAATCCTGAAATATTGGAACTGATATAATCAGCCGGATTTTCCAAACTGTACCGGACCCCCGCCTGGGCGGCCAGATGGATTATTCTGTCCGGTGAAGCGGCGGCGGCATAAACGCCGGCAGCCCGGAAGAGTTCTTCCTTATCCTCAATACCCAGGCGTACAAAGGAAAATCCGGGATACCGGGAACTCTTTACCGTTTTGCCGTAAGCCAAAGCGGATGTCTCTATCCCTAGCTCTTTTAAACGGTCGTTTTTAAGAGTCGCCGTATAGTATTCGTTAATTGAGTCTATTCCCAGTACCGAACGGCCCTGTTCAAGCAGCCTGAGGGTAGTGTGAAATCCGATAAAGCCGGCGGCGCCGGTAAGGATAAAATTCATTCGCGGCTTATGTTCCGATACCGAAATATTTCAGCCCCGCGTTCAGGGCTTCTTCGCGTTTATACACATTGCGGAGATCGAAAAAGAAGGGGTCCGCAAGGAGATTTTTCACTTTTCCGAGATCCAGGTTCCTGAACTGGTTCCATTCCGTAAGAAGCGCCAGGGCATTGGCGCCTTTAATGGCGTCGTATTCATCCTTGGCGAAGCAGATTGAATCCTTGACGGAAGCGAGCCGCCAGGCGGCCTCGTTCATGGCCGCCGGGTCCCACAGGCGGAGCCGGGCGCCTTTTGCCGCGAGCCCTTCGCAGATGGTTATCGCCGGGCTTTCCCTCATGTCGTCGGTGTTGGGCTTAAAAGCAAGTCCCAGGACGGCGACGGTCTTTCCTTCCAGGGAACCGGGGCCTCCGAGACAGGTTTCGATTTTGGCAATCTGTTTCTGTTTCTGCCTTTCATTGGTTGTGATAGCGGTCTCAACCAGGGAGAGAGGTTCGCCCCAATCCCGTCCGATTTTTGCCAGGGCCCTAGTGTCTTTGGGAAAACAGGAACCGCCGTATCCGGGCCCCGGATGGAGGAATTTCGCGCCGATGCGGTTGTCCCTTCCCATGGCTTTGGCCACGTCCCGCGCATTGGCCCCGACTTTCTCGCATAGGTTCGCGATTTCGTTGATAAAAGTTATTTTTACCGCCAAAAAAGCGTTGGAAGCGTATTTTATCATCTCCGCGGTTTCCAGGTTGGTTTCGATATAAGGGGTTTCGTTAAGGTAGAGCGCCCGGTATACCTCTTTCATAATTTCTCTGGCACCGGGGCTTTCGCTGCCTATCACCACCCGGTCGGGATGGGTGAAATCAAAAACCGCCGAGCCTTCCCGTAAAAATTCAGGATTAGAAACAACGTCAAAGGGAATGTCCCTGCCCCGGGTTTTGAGCTCTTCGCTTATCCACCGGGTGACGAGCTTCCCGGTTCCTATGGGGACGGTGCTCTTGTCCACAACCACGGTATAGGATTCCATGGCTCCCGCAATTTCCCTGGCGGCTTTTTCAACGTGCCTTAGATCGGCGCCGCCGTCTTCCCCGGGAGGCGTGCCTACGGCGATAAAAACCACCTGGTTGGATTTAACCGCTTCCGAAAGATCGGTGGTAAATTGCAGACGGCCTGCTTCGGAGTTCCTTTTGACGATCCCCTCAAGGCCGGGTTCGTATATGGGAACAATCCCCTTTTTAAAGGACTCGATCTTTTCCCGGTTGTTATCGACGCAGGTAACCTGATTGCCGAAATCCGCAAGGCAGGCGCCTGAGACGGAACCCACATAGCCGGTCCCTATCACCGCGATATTCGCCATTTAGCCGACCATCCCTTTCATGTATTCTTCCAGAACCTTCACAAATTCCGCCATTTCCCGGGGCCTGATGTCGCCGATGTTGGCGATCCGGAAGGTGTCGGCGTCGGAGAGCTTGCCGGGATAGATGGTAAAGCCCCGGCTCCGGGCGAGATCGTGGAGGGCCTCAAAATTATAGTGAGGCGTTTCCGGTTCGATTATGGCGGTAATGAGTCTTGACTGGGCCGCCTCGGGAACGAGCATTTTAAGGTTGAGGTTTTTAACGCCCCTGACCAGTTCGTCCCAGCAGGCGCTGTAACGTTCGTAGCGGCCCCTTATGGTTTCGTTTTTTGTTTCTATGATTGCCTGCCTCAGGCTGTAGAGGACCTGGACCGGCGGGGTAAAACGGGTCTGCTTTGTTTTCTTAAAGTGGCTGTACTGATCCCAAAGGTTAAGATAATAGTTCCTCATGGGATAGTCCCTGAGCCCTTCCAGGGCTTCCCGGCGGCAGAAGATAAAGCAGGCGCCGGCGACCCCTTGGATGTTTTTATTTGACGTAGAGGCCATAAAGTCTATGCCGTCCCTGTCCATGGCTATAGGAATGGCGGCGAAGGCGCTGACAGCATCGACGATAGTGGTGATGCCCCGGTCACGGCAGAAGCGGCAGAGTTCCGGCACAGGGTTCAAAAGGCCGGTGGTGGTTTCGTGATAAACCAGGGCAAAGTGGGTAAAGCTCCCCGCGGTGAGTTTGTTTTTGACCGCTTCCGTATCCAGGGGCATAAATCCTGAACTTTTAAAGACTTCAAAATCGAGCTTGTAGATTCCCGCGATTTTGGCCATCCTGGCGCCGTAAGCCCCGTTGTCAACAATGAGGAGCCTGCCGTCGCCGGGAACGCAGGAAGAGATCATCGCCTCGTCGGCGGCGGTTCCGGAACCGGCGAAGAGGACGGTTTCGATGCTGCCTTCTTCGCCGGCCATGAGGGAAAGCTCGGTAACGATCCACTCCATCAAGCCGCCGAATTCTTTCTCCCTGGGGCAGATGTCGGCGCAGACCTGGGCATACTTCACGCTGTCGGTGATGGTGGCGGGTCCCGGATTGAGGAGCACTTCCCGCCGGGTTTTGCGCAAATCCTCGGCCTCTTTAATGAGGGGGTAGATTTTGTTCGCCGCCATGGCCAGATGGTTTTCGTCGTCGATCTCCCGCCAAAGGTAGTGTTCAATCTTGCGGATGAAGATCTTTTCCGAATCCCCTGACGCGGCGGCGGAAACCGCGGACATGGCGTACTCGTATTCCATTTTCGGCAGATCCGCGAGACGGGCTTCCATAAAGGCGGTCATTTTATCCAGGGTCGATTTCCGGAGCCTGTTGATTCCGGTCATCTCCCCGGCCAGAGTTTTTATTTCTTCCCGGTTTTTGGAATTTTTAACCACAAACCCTTTGGCGTCGGATTCGAGGTAAACCTCGTCCCCCGAGAGGGTGGGGCCTGAGGCAAGGATAACGTTTTTGTGGGTCTCATTGATCAAAACCGAAAGGCCCAG
>JAISRW010000042.1 GCA_031273405.1 Treponema sp. | reverse complement strand
GGAATCTGATCGGAATTCCAATACCGCAAAGATAAACTGGCATTTTTCAATTGGAAATGCCCGGGAAAAATTAATATCGCTCTATCCCAAGTTTGAAACCAAAGAGGTATGAGATGACTGCAGTCAAATACCCCCGGCAAAGCGGGGGGTTTACCTATTTTAATTATGCAATTTATCAACGAGACGGTACACTAGCCAGGAAGGCTTAAATGGGCTATATTATAAGTATAGGAGCGTATAGTGGCGTTTATCCGTTTCGACGATACCGACGATCTTATTGATATTTATCTGGACAATGTGTTCAAGGCGGTATTCACCAGGGACACCCCTGAATCCCAGGGGGCGCTCTCAAAGCTGCTCTCCGCCGTTATCGGGCGGGAGCTTTCGGTCATAATGATAACGGCTAATGAGCCGCCCATAGACAACCTCCTGGACCGGCAAATCCGTTTTGATATCAACTGCAAGGCCGGAGACGGCGAATTGCTGAACGTGGAGATGTCCCTTAATCCCGACGCTTTTGAGCCGATTCGTCTTGAGTTTCACGCCGGGAAGCTCTTTACCGGCCAGGACATAAGGGGAGCCGAAAAGACCTATAATGACCTGAAAGAGACCTATCAGATAGCGTTTCTTGTGAGGGAACGGTTTTTTGATGATGATGAATTTTTCCATACCTTTGAATATTACGATCCGCTTCGCCGTATATCGCTAAACGGCAGAAGCCGGATCATCACCATTGAGCTTTCCAAACTGAATAAGGTGGTCGATAAGCCAACAGAGAAGATGAGCGCTTAAGAACACTGGGCGGTATTTTTCCGGTATTTAACGGATAAAACCAAACGGCAGAAGATAAATGAAATAGTTGAGTATGAGGAGGGTATAGCGATGGCTAGGAGCCTGTTGCACTTGTAGGTTTTTGTGGTTTTTTCGCTAAAAAAGCCACAAAAACTACGATTATCCGACTCCTTACGCAGTTTGCAAGGTAAAAAATCGCCTTGCAGGCGATTTTTGGAGGTTTTGCGTGGGAATGAAGCGCAGCAAACTGCTAGCGGGTGCGGATCCATTCGGTCTCCCTGATTGTGTCGGGGACCAATTCTACCAGCATATTTTCTTCTATCTTGGCCTCGGCGGAGCGCCTGAAACCCCTCAGGTGGGTTCCACCGGCGTAAAGAAAAAGTTCCCAGGTCATGGGATCCGCCTCGGCTGAAAGCTGCCTGGCCGCCCCGTAGGGCAGGGGGTAATAATACCTTTCCGTATTGGGGGAATCCTGCCTCACCTTCAGGGTGTTATTTTCGATGGTATAGCTAAGGTTCATCCGGGCGCCGGAAGAAAAAAAAGCCGTTCCCCTGCCCCCCTGCTGGAGGCGTATCATTTCTATGCCCGGCTCCCCCCGCCAAGTTCCCGCCACGGCGCTTTCCGTGAGGATGTCCGGCTCTTCTTCCCCGGGCCCCCCCTCCTCCGGAAGCGCCCCGGTTTCGCCGGAGGAGCCGAAGGCCGCTTCCACCAGGGAGCGGGCCCTTAAAACCATGTCGCTTGCGGTTTTGTGGGAAGAAGTAAGCCGGGAAGTCTCCCCGGTTTTGGTATTGTGTATTTCCAGGGTAAAAACGCGAAACTCCCTTTCAAAATAAATGCTGCCGGTCAGGACATAATCGGGAGCTCTGGTCCAGGAGTCGGGGAACATCCCGGACTGGGCCGGTTCCCCCGAAATATCGTCAAAATAATTAACCACCTCCCCGAAATCGGAAAGATAGGATTGGATAAGGGATTCAACGAACCGTACTTCCTCAAAACCGATATCCCTGGTATAAAAGGGGCTGAACCGGATAATCGGCTTGGCTTCCTGGGCGTCTAAAAAGAAAGGAAAAAAGAACACCAGCGCCATGGATAAAAGGCTCTTTTTCATTCCCTGTCGGTCCTCAGATTTAAATTTAGGAGAAAATCGGGCTATTTGACCGCTCTTCCCAAGAGCCTGTCCCAAAACCAACCGAGTTTTGAGAAAAGCCCCTCCTTCCGCCGATTGCGCCGCGGTAGCGGCGACGCTATCCCCCGCAGACGGTTGAATAGTGACAAATTTATCACAATCCCGGAGGATTTTCAACTTTCTCTAGGAGCCTATTGCAGGCCCCGGCGGAATTCCCTGGCTATGTCCCGTTTCACGTCCCGCTCCCGGATATCCGCCCGCTTGTCGTAGAGTTTCTTACCTTTGCAGAGCCCCAGTTCCACTTTGACCCTGCCTTTCTTAAAGTAAAACGAGAGGGGAATCAGGGTATAGCCCTTTTCTTCGGTTTTGCGGGAAATACGCTTTATTTCCTCTTTATGAAGCAGGAGCTTTTTTTTCCTCTCCGGATCATGGTTAAAAATCGAGGAAAAAGGATTTTCGGCGATTCTGAGGGATCGGAGCCATAGCTCCCCCGAAATAACCTCGGCCCACCCGTCGGGGAAGGATATCTTCCCGTCCCGAAAGGATTTAACCTCGGTTCCCAGAAGTTCTATACCGCATTCGTAGGTCTCGTCCACCGCGTACTCGTGCCTGGCCTTGCGGTTCAGGGCGATTATTTTAACCCCCTCGCTCACGGGCCGGTCCTCTTTGGCGCTAGGATAGGTCTAAAGGAAACAAAGGGAGAGCAGGAATCCGGGGGGAGGGAACCCCTGGTTTCCCTTGACACGGAAGCCGAGGGGTTTATCCACGCCCCCCCCCGCACGGGGCGTTCCGGCGAAAGCGGCCCGGAGCCTTCGTTCGGGGGGGGGAAGAAATCCAGGGGGACAAAGGGGTTTCCGCACCATTCCCAATAATCCCCCATGCCGGCGCCCCTGACCTTGGCGGCGTATTCCCATTCCCCTTCGGTGGGAAGCCTCACTTCCCAAGACCCATAGGCGGGGGGCAGCCGGGAACTGAACCAGTCGCACCAGGCCCCGGCGGCGTACCAGGAAACGCCGGGAACCCCTTCACCGGGGGAACCGGGAAACTCCGGCTGCTTTAAGTAGTCCGAATTGACCAGGCCCTCTTCCGCCAGGGCGCCGGTGTTTTCGCTTTTCCATTGGGGCCGCTCCTCCAGAAAAGCCTCCCAGGCTTCCCGGGTAACCGCCGTTTCGCAGATGAAAAATCCTCCGAGGCCGCCTTCCCCGGGTATTTCCCGGAAACCGAGGCCTTCCAGCGCCAGGGTCCGGCCCGGCGGGGGCGCGGGCGGGGAACTCCCGGCTTCCGCGGCGTCCTTTTGATACCAAGCCGAAGCCTTTACGGCGGCGGCGGCCTCCCCGTTGAGGACATCCCCCAGCCAGCGGGCCGCTCCGGGGGTGTCTCCCAATATCCCGAGAATATCCCCCGCCGAACGAAGCAGGGTGAGGGGCGAGGGGGAAAGGCCCTGGTTATCCAGAAAGAATTTCGCCCTCAGGAGATCCCGAAGGGCGGCGCGGGTAACAGCGAAGCCGAGGGAGGCGCGGAGTGTCTCTTCCATGGCGGCGCGGCCGGCGGGGTCCGAAGCGCCCGGCCCCTGACGGTAGGCCCCTTCCGAAAGGCTGAGGGGGATCTGGTAGTCCTGGGTGGGTTCCCCGGCGAAGGTCCAGGCGGCAAATTCGGCGGCCTCGTCTCTAAACGCCGCCGCCGGATCGGGAGCTTCGAGCTTGATGTCCAGGCCGGCTTTGAGAGGGAAGAACAGGGAGCCAAAGAGGCGGCCGCCGAAATCCCTCTCCACGCGCCGGGGAGCAAAACCCGGAAGCCGCAGTTCTATCTCCCGGTTCCCCCGAGGGATAAAGAGCTCGCAGGGGGCGGCCCCCCAATGGGCTCCGTCCACAAGAACCGCCGCGCCGTAAGGCTCGGACTTGACCGAGAGAAGGACGCCGGGGCTGATGATTCCGGAAAGAAAAAGAAGGCCGAAAAGAATACATAAGACGGCAAGGCCGTAGACCCAGGCAAGATATACGCCGGGACGGACACCGAACAGAGGCTTAAGGCGGACTTCCTTGAAAGTTTCCGGCTCTGCCTCGGCGGGACTTTTGTCTTTTCCGTGTTTACTCCGCATATCCGGATTATAGGAGAGCTCGCCGTATCTTGTCAACGAGAGGAATTCATGTTAGCTTTATTTATAGATGAATAGCAAGAAAGATTTTTTTGACCGCCTCCAGGGCGTAACCGAAAGGTATCTCAGCGCAAGAAGGCGGGAGCGGATTATCAAAAAGGAAAAACAAAAGGCCAAAAATCCTGTTTTTGACTGGCTGGGGGCTTTTTTATGGGCCGCCGGGGTGGTGCTGCTGATAAACCAATACCTTTTCCAGGCCTACCGGATTCCCTCAGGCTCCATGATCGACACCCTCCTCATCGGGGATCATATCTTTGTAAACAAGATAATCTACGGGCCGGAAATCCTTCCCGGCCTGGGCAAGCTCCCCAGTCCCGTCAAGCCCAAGCGGAACGATATTATCATCTTTGAAAATCCGAAATATATTTCCCGGGGCACCGCCTTTGACATAGCCCAGCGGATTATCTATATGCTCACCCTTTCTTTTGTGGACATAGACCTGGATGAAAACGGGCAGCCCAAGGCCCATTTCCTGATAAAACGGGCGGTGGGCATGGGGGGCGACCGCTTTGTTTCGGACCGGGGAAATATGAAGATCCGTTTTGCCGGGGACACCCAATGGACCGCCGAGGCGGACTACCTGGAACGCAGGAACTGGACCCATAACGTAAGCCGCCTCATGAGGGCGGATCTTTACCCCGCCCTGGAAGCGGCGGGCAAGGCCGCGGCCTTTAGGGATCTGGGCCTCCCGGTCCCCCCCGCCCTGGCCGGCGAAGCCTCGGGCCTCGGCAGCGCTGAGTATGCCGACGCCTTTCATTACAGGAAGATACGGCTGGAGCTCCTCAGGACCGCCTATCCCCATGATACCCGCTACCGCACTTTCCTGGCCAGGGAGCATACCCTGGGCTGGTATGTACCGGAAAACAGGATTCTTCCCCTGGGAGACAACCGGGATAATTCCAAAGACGGCAGATCTTTCGGCCCGGTCAAGACCGAAAAAATCCTCGGCAGGGGTTCTTTGATTTATTTCTCCTGGCCCCGCCTCCAGCGCATAGGTCTCATTCGGTAAGGAAAACAGTATGCTCTTTGAAAACAAATGGCGGAAATATTCCTATGCCGCCCAGAAAAGCCGGCGGCACCGTGTCAGGTGGGTGTTCCTGTGGGTCTTTCTTTTCTTTGTGGTCTATAGCACCCTTACTTCCCTGCTTTTTTCCATGAGGGTTCTGGACAACGAAACCATGAGGCCGGGGCTCCGTGCGGGGGACCGGTTCGTTTTTTCATCCTACGCAATATATTCTTTTGTCCCCGGCCTTGAGATGCGGAACGAGACGCTTCCGTTCCGTCGGGGTAATATAGTCCTGGTGGATCTGTCGCTCAGGGAACGGCCTTCTTTTTTTTACCGTATTTTGAACGGCATGGTCCGATTTTTTACCGCCCAGCGGATCGGTCTGGATAAAAGGGGAGAGGATCTCTACTTAAAGCGGGTGATAGGGCTGCCTGGGGACGAGATCAGCATGACGAACTTTGTGATCCGGGTGAAACCAAGGGGAGCGGCCTACAGCTTTACCGAGTTTGAGATGTGGGACTTCCCCCATGCGGTCTACGAGGTGGACTTTCCCCATATTCCCGCCCTTTGGGACGAGAGCCTGCCTTTTTCGGGTAACATGGAAACCATGGTTCTTGGGGACGATGAGTGTTTCGTCCTTTCCGACGACAGGAATAATACCAACGATTCCCGCACCTGGGGGCCTATCCCGGTGAAGCTCGTTGCGGGCAAGGCCCTTTTCCGTTACTGGCCCTTTACCCGCCTTGGCCGTCCGTGACCGCTTCTCTCTATATTCATGTTCCTTTTTGTTCGGGGACCTGCGATTACTGCGATTTTTATTCCCTTCCGGTAAAGAAAGACGATCCCCGGCTTGAGGCCTTTATAGACAAAGTTCTCTCCGATACGGAGGCCCGATTGGCCTGCCACGGCATAGGGCGGGTGCCGACCCTCTATATCGGGGGCGGTACTCCTTCGGTTCTTGGGGCCAAAGGCATACTCAGGCTTCTGAGGGGGCTTGAATCCCTCTGGCCGGGAGAAGCGCGGCCCTTCGAAATCACCGTCGAGGCCAACCCTGAATCGGCGGACAGGGACTTCCTCTCCGCCGCCGCCGAAGGAGGGGCCACCCGGCTCAGCCTGGGGGTCCAGAGTTTCCGCGAACCCTCCCGGCGCCTTGTCCGGCGGACCGGAGACGGGGGGCTGCTCCCGGAACGGCTGGAGGCGGCCGCGGAGATCTTCCCCGGCGCTTTTTCGGCGGACATAATTTCGGGCCTTCCCTTGCAGACCGAAAAGATTTTGCTGGAGGACCTGGAACGGCTCTTATCCTACCGGCCCGCCCACGTTTCCCTTTACGCCCTGACGGTGGAGGAGGGGACTCCCCTGGCGGGAAAAAGCCGGAAAGCCGCCGGCCTTCCTCCTCCGGACCAGGCGGACCGGCTTTGGATACGGGGCCGGGATTTTCTCGAGGAGGCCGGCTACGGACAGTACGAGGTTTCTAATTTCTGCCTCCCCGGGAAAGAATCCCGCCACAACATCCGGTACTGGCGTATGGAAAACTGGCTGGGCCTGGGGCCTGCCGCATCGGGGACATTGATTGACGACGGGAAAGGCAGGGGTCTGCGCCGTACCGTGCTTCCCGACGCGGATCGCTGGCTTGGCCGGGAAACCGGGGAGCTTGAAACCGGGGAATTCCTCGATCCCCCGACCCTGATGAAGGAAACGATCCTGATGGGCTTCCGCTACATAGAGGGACCCGACGCAGCCCTTTTTAAGCGGCGTTTCCGCAGGGACGTGGACAGCCTCATAGGCCGGACCATAGCCCGCTGGAGGGAGCGGGGTCTTATGCGGCCGGACAAGGCGGCTCTCAACAAAGAGGGCCTCCTTTTTCTTGATCCCTTCATCATGGAAGCCTTTGGGGAACTGGAAAGCTGTCTGTAAACCGGGAAGCGCCTTTTGCGCGGCCCTCGCCGCAGGCTCCTCCTTCCACCCCCTCACTTCCCTTGTTCGCGCCATCGGTGGTTAAAATTTGTTCGGTTTATCCACACATGCAATACAGACTGTGTACTAAGAGTAGTAATTTATGAATTCTTCCTGTCTATTTTTGTATAATATTGACGAAAACAAAATGAACACCGGCGCCGGGCTTAAAGTTGTAATTCTTTATCATACAAGGAATTAGCCGATCGTATCCGGTTTTGAACGCGCCTTATTTCAGGTTGGCATAGAATTTGCTATACTTATCAATATGTTGAGAAGCAAGCTGGAATTCAATGAAGTAAAGGCCGAAATTATCAGGAAGTCTATCCATTTTCTCATTGCCCTTAGCCCTCTCATGGCATCGGTAAACCGTGTTTTTACAGTTGTTTTCCTTACAGCGGGAACTCTTTTTTATGCCAATATGGAAGCGTTGCGGCTTTCGGGCGTTACGGTCCCCTTTATTTCCTCCCTCACCGCTGTGGCCTCCCGCTCCCGTGACAAAGGCCGCTTTGTGCTGGGACCCGTTACCCTGGGTTTGGGCGCCCTGCTGGCCCTTCTTCTCTATCCCTCCCCGGCGGCTTCTATAGCCATCTATGCCCTGGCTTTTGGCGATGGTTTTGCAAGCCTTGCAGGGAAGCTTTTCGGGCGGACGAAACCTGCTTTCCTCTGCGGGAAAAGCCTGGAAGGCTCCCTGGCCTGTTTTACCGCGGTTTTTATCTCGGCCTGGCAAGTTTCCCGAAGCTTTCATGTTTCTCTGGTTGCGGCTCTCACCGCCGCCCTGGCTGAAGCCCTTCCTCTGGAAGATATGGACAACCTGGTCATCCCCATGGCGGTTGGTTTTGCGGTCCAGCCCCTCTTTTTTCTCTAGCAGTTTGTTGCGCTTCGCGCATAAAACCTTAAAAAATCGCCTGCAAGGTGATTGTGAACCTACGGTTCGATTTATCCTGCAAACTCCCAAAGCAGCCCCGAAAATCGGGATTTTGCGTCATTAATAACGCAAAAATCCACAAGTGCAACAGGCTGCTAGAACCCCATAAATCCTAAAATTTCTGATAGAGGTGCTGAAGTTTTATCCGGGCATCCCGGGTGGTAAACTGCCGGTGGATCTTGGTTTGCCTTTTATTTGCGTTCAGCAGCCCAGGCTTCAACCTCACGGCTCATTTCTCAAGCTCCGCCATATTCAGAGCGGAACCGTGTTTGGGCGTATGGTGAATCTCGAACCGTTCCACTAACTGCCGCGCCTGAGGGGGAGGAAATGCTTCATATAACGAGGCAAGGGAACGGGTATTCTCGAACCGGAGGTTCGCGTCGTCCATAACCAGGATGATTTTATCCGCGTCAGGATAGTGCTGCTCTGCTTTTTTTCCGCACGCCGCCACTGTTGGCGCTTTTGCCGTTGGCGCTTTTGCCCGAAATCACACCGCCTTCGCCGATCTCCACGCCGCCGCCGCTGGGCCATTCATCATCAATACGGGTGTTGTCCGTAATCGCGCCGCTTTTCATGACCAACGTGCCGCCGTTATGCACACCGACCAATGGCCGGTCGTTGTCCGGCAGTCTAACCAGCGTAACGCCCTCAAGGGTGAGTTGACGAAGCGCACGGCCGCTCCCAATGTTGAGCAGGTATCCCTTGCCCGCGAGGCGGATGGTCCCGCTCCCGTTGACGGCCGCCGTCAACCCAGCCGTCGCCGTGGTCCCCGTGGCCTGCGACATTCACCGTGCCGTCGCTCGCCTTCGCGCTCCCCGCTTTGACAGCGTTGAGGCCGGAGGCCAACCGCTTCACCGCAGCGTCCGCCGTTGCCGGAGATCGTTCCGCGTTATTCCCGTCGGCAGGTGTATCTTCACGTCACCTTTCTCGATAAGTACTTCCGGCGTTTTCCATTCCGGCTTCACTATTTGAGTCCGAATCTCAACGAAATGCCGTTCTCCCGCCCCCTCCTCTGTCCACCTCTTAAAGGTCGCCGGGTTTATCCCGTTCGCTTTGGCATAGGCCCGGGCGCTCTTCCCGTTCCCTTGCCGGTCCACTACCCATATCGCCTTTTCTTCCGCACCGTACTTCTTCACTGTTGCCTCCGATAAAATAAAATTTACCGGTAGTCTAATGCCGCTCCCTTTTTCACGAAAGGTTGGGCGATTTTGACGGATACGAAGGTTGTAGTATAAAGCCTGTTTTTCCTTTCCTTATGCGCTTTCGTGTCGCAATGGTTATTTTTTTCAAAATATTTCAGCTTTAAGACCTATTTTTGTAGGTTAAAAAAACAGGAGGTGATCCAGAAAGTATGATGGATAGAGGAACGAGAAATGGCAATGAGGACAAAAGATGATACTATGAAAGAATGTTAATCACCATAGACATCAATTGCCCTCTTTACCATAGTCAAAACGTAACCCGGAACGGAAAAAAAGCAAGGGAAAACAAAACTT
>JAISRW010000180.1 GCA_031273405.1 Treponema sp. | reverse complement strand
GACCCGGCAAACGAAGTCCTGGCGACAACGCGGTTCCCTACGGTTAAGTGGTACCATTCGGCCAACGGCGAGGTTGACGTGCCCCAGGTCTGGACCCGCAGGTGGGGCCACGGCAGGGTGTATTACAATGCTCTGGGGCATCATAACGACGTGTTTGAAATACCGGAGGCCTGGGAACTGATGAAGCGCGGCATACTGTGGGCGGCGGAAGGCAAGCGTATCGCGGCAGAAAAGGGCTTGTCGGCGGAGGAATGGAAAAGCGACAAGGGGATGTACTGATATGGAAAAATTGCGCATCGGCGTCATAGGCGCGGGAAAGATAAGCGGCATATATCTCAAGAATTTGACGGGTATGTTTTCCCAACGGGTTACCTTGGCCGCGGTGACGGACCTTGTCGAAGAACGGGCCGCCGAGGTGGCGAAAGAGTACAATATCCGCCACATCAAAACAACCGACGAAATGGTCCGCGATCCCGGCGTGGATATTATTCTGAACATAACCCAGCCGCAGATCCACCATGAGGCGGCGATGAAGGCGGTGAACGGCGGGAAGCATGTCTACAACGAAAAGCCGCTCTGCGCGGCCCGTGAAGAGGCCGCCGGTTTGCTGCAGGCGGCCAAGGCAAAAAACGTCCGTGTCGGCGGCGCCCCCGATACCTTCCTCGGGGCGGGAATCCAGACCTGCCGCAAGCTGATTGACCAGGGCTGGATCGGGCGTCCCGTCGCGGCAAGCGCCTTTATGCTCTGTCACGGCCACGAGCACTGGCACCCGGCGCCCGAATTCTACTATAAACAGGGCGGCGGGCCCATGTTCGATATGGGCCCCTACTATCTTACGGCCCTGGTAAATCTTCTTGGGCCGGCAGCCAGGGTTTCCGGTTCGGCTCAAAAGGGGCAGGCCGAAAGGATCATCTCCAGCGAGCCCCTCAAGGGGTCGGTCATCAAGGTTGATGTCCCCACCCATGTAACGGGAGTCCTGGATTTCGCTTCCGGCGCGGTGGGGGTGATTATCACCAGTTTTGATGTCTGGTCCGGTTCCATGCCTTTTATCGAGATCTACGGCACCGAGGGAACCATGCAGGTTCCCGACCCGAATTATTTCCGGGGCGAAGTACGGGTCAGACGCTTCCGTGAGGAAAACTGGTCCGTGATTCCCCTTGTTTTGAAGGAGCCGGACAACCCCAAAGACAAGGACGACTGGCAGAAGCTCAATAACTGGCGGGGAATAGGCATTACCGACATGGCCGAGGCAATCGTCGAAGGAAGGCCACACCGGGCATCGGGCGATCTGGCCTACCATGTGCTGGACATTATGCACGGCATTCACGATGCCTCCGCTTCGGGGAAATATTACGAGCTAAAGAGCAGTTGTTCCCGGCCGGAGCCTGCGGTTTGAAAATGGTATTAATCCGGATATAATCCGGTGAGAAAAGGCCGGTTCTGTTAATGTTCCGGTTACATATTTTTACTCCATGAGGAGGTAGTATATGAGATCAACAACGAAAGGGGTATTGTGTACCCTTGCCCTGATTCTGTCCATCGGTATGCTTTCCTGCCGGCCTAAGTCGGACGGGAAAAGCGAAACCGTGGTTCTCAATTTGTGGCACATCTATGCCGATGAAAGCCGGGGGGTCCCGATTGAAGCGGCCAGCCGGCGTTTTGAGGCGGCCAATCCGGGGGTACAGGTGGTTATCTCCACCTATGCCAATGATCCCTACAAGACCAAGCTGAAGACGGTCAGCGGCGACGACTTCCCCGATGTGTTCCATTCCTGGGGCGGCGGCTGGCTTAAATCGTTTGTGGATGCGGGTTATGTGGCGGATATTACCGCCGAGGCAAACGCGGTCATGAGCCAACTCAACCCCGCGTCGGTCAATTTCAACAATTTCGGCGGCAAGATCTACGGTGTTCCCTATACGGCGGGAACTACCATCCTCTATTACAACAAGGCTATTTTTGACAAATACGGCCTCAAGCCCGCATCTACCTGGGCGGAACTTGAGAAGATTTGCGAAACCCTGATTGCCAACAAGATCACCCCCTTTGCCTGCGCCAATAAAACAAAATGGCCCGGCGCCCAGTACTTTGTCTTCCTTGCCATGCGCATAGGCGGGGGAGATATTTTCCAGCGGGCCCAGAACAAGGAAGTAAAATTCACCGATCCGGCCTTTATCCAGGCGGGAGACATGCTCCTGGATATGGTGAATAAGGGCTGGTTCCCCACCGGCGTCAACGGCCTGGATTGGGATACCGGACAGTCCCGGATGCTTATGTATCAGGAACAGTGCGCCATGATCGTGCAGACCGGCGGCCTTATGGGTACTGTCAGGACCGAGAACCGGGACTTCTATGACAACAAACTCGGCATAGCCCTTTTCCCGGCGGTTGAGGGCGGCAAAGGGAAGGCAACCGACATCCTGGCCGGAGAAAATGCCTTCTCGGTATCCGCGCAAAGCCGGAATCTCGATATGGCGAAAAAACTGGCCGTTTTCCTGGCCACCGATCAGGAAGAACAGCAGGCCATCATGGACAACGGTATTCTCGCGGCCAAACCGGGTCTCCAGATTAACGATGCCCTTGTAAAGGAATCCATGGATCAACTGGCAAAGGCGACCTTTATGCAGAATTACATTGACCAGACCCTTTCTCCCGAACTGGCCGAAGTTCACAAAGACACAACCCAGGCCCTTTTCGGCAAGACCATGACCTCCCAGCAGGCCGCTGAAGCCATGCAGAAGGCCTTCGACGCTCAATAGCGCTCAAATCCAATGGAACCGGCGGAGGTATTCCCTCTGCCGGTTTTGTTTGCATATTTGGAGCCTATCGTATATACTTGGGATATTCGTAATTAGAACGAGAGGGATCTGTTTATGACGATAAGCCGGAAACGGAAACAGTGGTATAAACACGGGATTACGGTTTTCCTTTTTCTTCTCCCCGCTTTAGCGGTGTATTTTACCTATACCATGGCCGGTATTGTCAGGACCTTTTATTACAGCGGGTTCAACTGGTCAGGCATAGGACCTGCCGACAAGGCCGAGTTCGTGGGTTTAGGAAACTATATCAGGCTCATGGCTGATTCCGGATTTTGGCACGCTTTACAAAACAATATTCTTCTCGTTATTGTTTCCATCGTTTTTCAATTAGGCTTCGGCATGATCCTGGCCCTGATTCTCAATACCGGCTACCGGGGAGTTAAAGCTCTCAGGACCATCTATTTTATGCCTCTCCTTCTTTCCACAGTGGCCACCGGTACCATCTGGCTCCTGGTGTTCGCCCCCTTTACCGGTCTTTTTGACTGGGTGCTCAAGCTTATCAGCCCCGACGTGGCTCTTTCCTGGCTGGGATCGGAACAGGTGGTTATGTTCGCGGTTCTTTTTGTGATTTGCTGGCAGTATACCCCCCAGTACATGATACTCCTCCGGGCGGGGATGACCGGGATTCCTGAAGAGCTCTATGAGGCGGCCACTATAGACGGGGCTTCCCGGTTGCAGCAGTTCTGGTTCATGACCGTGCCGCTTCTCTCGCCGACAATAAAGACTTCGGCGGTTCTTTCCATCGTGGGATCGCTGAAATATTTTGATCTGATTTGGATCATGACCCTTGGAGGGCCTAACGGCTATTCGGAACTTATGGCCACCTTCATGTACAAGAAGGCGTTTAACGAAGATCGGATGGGCTATGCCAGTACCGTGGCCGCCTGTATGGTTGTTATTTCCTTTGTGGTAATCGCCATTTTCAGGTTCATGACCCGTTCAGAAAAAGAAGGCCAATCATGATAGTCGCCAGACGCGGTTTTATTGAAAAGACCGGCTTTTATCTTTTAGCGCTTTTCTTTATTGTTCTTTTCGGTTTTCCCTTTGTGCTGACGCTGCTTATGTCATTTAAATCCATGCCCGATTATATGACCGGTAATTTTTGGGGACTCCCTAAAAAGTTGTTCTTCGGCAATATTCAGAAAGTGCTTTTTTCCAATTTTAATATTTATATCCTCAACAGCGTGTTTGTATCCGCAATCTCGGTTACCCTGACAACGCTGATAGCGTCTCTGGCAAGTTATGCCTTTGCCAAGCTGAAGTTCCGCCTTTCACCTTTGGTATTTCTTCTTTTTATTATTGGGATGATGATCCCTGTGCATACCACATTGATTCCCATTTATCAGCTTACAAAAGCATTGCGCCTAACCGACCGCCTCCTGGGTCTGGTAACCCCCTATATCAGCATTGGCCTGCCGGTTGCCATCTACATTATGACCGCTTTCTTTAAGGAAGTGCCCAACAGCATTCAGGAATCCGCTTTTATCGACGGCGCCTCTTCTTTCAGGATTTACTGGAACATCATGCTCCCCATTTCTGTGCCTGCTGTTTCTACCATAACTATCCTTAACTTCCTGACCTACTGGAACGAGTTTATCTATGCCCTCACGCTGATTAATACGAGCAACAAGCGGACCATTCCCCTGGGGATAAAAGATTTTTACGGAGTTGAAGCGGTGAATATCCCCGCGATTTTTGCGACCATTCTCATTGCTTCCCTTCCGGTTCTCATATTCTATATGCTTGCCCAGGAAAAGGTCATCAACGGGCTTTCCGCAGGGGCGGTAAAAGGTTAGGGCGGTAATGGACTTTCTCAAAGTAAAGGGCGAAAAGATCGTCGATGAAAAAGGAAACGAGATCCGCCTGCGGGGCGTCTGCGCCGGGGGCTGGATGAATATGGAAAATTTTATCGACGGTTATCCTGGCTGCGAATCGGGGCTGCGCCGGGCGATGAAGGAAGTTTTAGGGGAAGAAAACAGCCGCTACTTTTTTGATCGCCTCCTGGATAATTTTTTTTCAGAAGCGGACCTGGAGTATATAAGCGCCTGCGGCGCCAACGCGGTACGGCTGCCCCTCAACTACCGTCACTTTGAGGACGATGATAATCCCTTCGTCTATAAAGAGGAAGGGTTCACGCGCCTGGGCCGGGTTCTGGACTGGTGCGAAAAATACGGGATCTACGCCATTCTTGACATGCACGCGGCGCCGGGCTGGCAGAACGGCCACTGGCATTCGGACAATGAAAACGCCGTGAGCCTCTTCTGGACTCATAAACAGTTTCAGGAGAGGCTCAAAAAGCTCTGGCAGGAATTTGCCCGCCGTTACAAGGACAGGGCGGTTGTCGCCGGCTATGAGCTCATGAACGAACCGGCTACAAATACCCCCGCGGGGGATCTGCCCCACATGTACTATGAGCATTACAAGCCGCGCTGGGATCTGATAAACCGGATCTACCGGGAACTGGTTCAGGCTATCCGGGAGATAGATCCGGTTCATCTTGTTTTTTTGGAGGGCGAGCGTTACGGCCAGATCTTTGACGGCTTTGAGGCCCCCTTCGCCGGTAACCTGGTATATTCAAGCCATAATTACACCCTTGCGGGATTCGGGCCCGGTAAATACCCCGGGGAATTTAACGCCTTTAGGATGGATCAGGCGGATATTTCGGGCTTCTGGGATAAGGCCCGGCAGGCTCAAATTTTCAGCGCCGGTTCCGGCGCCAAGTTTGCCGAAAAATACGGAACCCCTCTTTTGTCGGGGGAATTCGGTTCCCAGTACAATACCTCTCCCGAAGATATTCCCTACCGTATCAGGGCCATGGATGATCAGCTTTCGGTCTTCAATGAATGGGGCGCCCACTGGACCGCCTGGACCTTCAAAGACATGGGGGTCATGGGCTGGGTTACGGTGAATCCCGAATCGGAATATGCCCGGCTTGTGGCCCCTATCCAGAAAAAGAAGGCCGAACTGGGGGCGGAGAATTTTGTCGGCTGGAGCAGCGACCCGGCGGGCAAGCAGATGAATCGCCGCCTGGCCGAAACCATTGCCGGCGTTATCGGCGACTCGGAGTTCAATCCGGTCAGTAACGCCTCCTGCCTGTCGGTTTTTACCCTCACAGGCTATGCCGCCGCCTGTCTTCAGCCCGCCTATTGCCGTCTGTTTAAGGGCATGGGCAAAGGCGACATCGACCGGGTGATGGAATCCTTCGCCTTCAAAAACTGCCTCATTAACGAGGCCTACCGGGACATATTGGTAAAGAATCTCAAATAGAATCATCGCCTGACCGGAAAAATTTTTAACCACGGACCACACAGACCCCACGGACGAAAGCAAGAATTTCGAACAAAAAGTCCGTGTCGTTCGTGTGGTCCGTGGTTAAATTCGCTTTTACCCCTTTACCTGAGCGCAAGCCCCAGGCATATTGCCACGGCCCGTTCACGGCCGGGGATGCCTCCGTGAACAGGGATGTTCACGTTCCTCACCTTTCCGTCTTTAAAGCGCAGGGCCAGGGCCGAAGATCCTCCGCCGTCAAAATTTAAGCCGTCGAAGGCGCCGAGGCGTTTTAAGAGGAGGCCCAGTTCGGCTTCGGTAGCCCCCGCGCTGCCGGGCCTTCTGCCGTCGACACAGAGGAGGTAGAGGGTGCGGCCGTCGGCGGAGAGGCCCGCGGCGCTCCGGGGGTGGCGGGGCCCTCCGGCGGGGACGGGGACCCCCTGCCGCAGTACCCGGTGGAAGCCCCCGGCGGCGTTCTCAACCGCAGAAAGATCCCCGATTTGCCCCTGGGAGACGACGGCGGCCCGGCCGTCCCGGTAGAAAACGACGGCGTCAAATCCGGCCAGCCTTGGGCCAGGACCCGGCCCTCCGAAACGGCTATGCCTGCCACCAGGCGGCTTTCCCCTTCTTTTGCGGAAACCGGATCGAAGGGGTTGGCGTTTATTCCCCCAAGGCAGCGGAACCTTTCCACAAAACTCCTTACATAGGTGGCGGCAACCGTGCCCGGCGTTTCCCGCAAAGCCTCCTTCTCCCCAGCGCCCACCACTATCCGCAGCCGGGGGTCGCCGAGATTCGCCCTGAGGGCCCGGAACTCCAGCCTGGGCTCCGGCGTCTTTCCGGCAAAGTATTCGACAGGGGAACCGGCCTCCAGGGGCTGCCAGAAGGGAACAACGGCTTCGATGGACGCCGCTTCCCAAGGAGCCTCCCGGGACAGGGTGAGAGGGGAGAGGGCGGCGCATGAAAGAAAAAGCGGCGGGAGCATGAGAAGAAACAGAATCCGCCGCGTTTTGGTTTTTCTTTGTTGGATAGTCCGATTAATAATCGTTCTTGCCCTTTCGGGTTTTTTTCATCAATTTTCGGGCAATCGCCTTCTTTTTCCGGTTGAGGATTGTGGAGGGCTTTTCGTAGTATTCCCGTTTTTTAAATTCCCGGATGATGCCTTCTTTTTCCACCATCCGCTTAAAACGTTTAATGGCCTTTTCCAGCATCTCGTTATCATCTACGATGATATGAGCCAAATGAATTCACCTCCTTTCCTGCCATGGTTAA
>JAISRW010000170.1 GCA_031273405.1 Treponema sp. | reverse complement strand
CCCTCTTCCAAACTCATTTTCCGCCCCGTTGACAAAATTTTCCGTGATTTCTATACTGTTTTCATGTTCACGGTAGGCGTAAGCGCAGAAAACGGCCTCTCGGCTCTCGGCTCTCGGCTCTCGGCTCTCGGCTCTCGGCTCTCGGCTCTCGGCTCTCGGCACATATGATATAGAAAAAAAGCGTTTTTGTCTACTATACAGAACTACTAAACACAGCACTAAATTTCCGCTTTCTTCCCTGTCCCCGGCAAAGAAAAGAAATTTAACCACGAAGAAACCCGCTTGCGCGGGGGAGCTCACAGACAGCACGGACAGGATATGGAAGAATTTTAACCACAAAGGACACGAAGAGCACAAAGGGGAAGAGGATAGGTATGTGGACCTGCCCCCCTTCGTGTCCTTTGTGTCCGCGAACCTTCGGTTCGTTGTGGTTATCCTTCTTTCTCAATTTCCCCCGTTTTCAGGCAAAAACAGGCCAAAAGTAGTTACCTCCGGGCCAGAAGTAATTACTTCTGAGCCAAAAGTATTTACTTCTGAGCCAAAAGTATTTACTTCTGAGCCAAAAGTATTTACTTCTGAGCCAAAAGTAATTACTTCTGGGCCAAAAGTAATTACTTCTGAGCCAAAAGTATTTACCTCCGGGCCAAAAGTAATTACTTCTGGGCCAAAAGTATTTACCTCCGGGCCAAAAGTAATTACTTCTGAGCCAAAAGTATTTACCTCCGGGCCAGAAGTAATTACTTCCGGGGCAAAAGCAAGTGCCTCCGGGGCATTGGTAACTGGTTTTTCCCCGCCGGTGACTGCCGCCGGCGTATTTTTATACGAAGGAGAACATCATGGCTCATTGCTCACCGAGGCCGATCTCACCTCGTTGGGCTTACATCCCCGCAAGCCGCCGAGCCCCACCGGGAAACCCACGGCCCAGGTCACCATAAAGGCCCTTCCCGCGGGCCGGCACGAGCTGAACATAGAACTCATCTACCTTACCGGCAGCCCCGACGACCGGGCCAACAAGGGCTACCGCATCTGGTACAACATCGTCGCGCCGGGGGAAACGCCGCCCGCGAAACCGAAGGATCTCCACGAGTCCTACTACACCAAGCGCAAGAAGGACCTCATTGAGTTCGAATACGAGGACTCAGGCAAAACGGCGTGGTTTGCCGTACAGGTAGAAAACGACGGCAGGAAAGGCCCCTGGGGGCCGCTGGTGGAGGAGCTGATACCGTAGGGGGAAGCGGCAGGCAGCCACGGACCACACGGACAGCACGGACGAAGAGGGAGAAATGACCAAAATGCTCTGCATTTTGGATCGGCATGGATACCGCTTTTCGTGGTTAATTCCTGGCTTTTGTCCGTGTGATCTGTATGGTCCGTGGTTAGTATTATTTTTCGTTATGGTTACGGCCTCGTTGAGGCTGCGATAAAGACGGATCTGGGAGACGCGAAGGATCGCGTATAAAATGAAGGAGACCTTTATGAAAAAGCATAGCTTTAGTCTTTTGTTCGGGATGGTTATGGTAATCTGCCTTTTGGCTTCTTGTATCTCATTACAAGATAGAATTATGGTTGGTCAGGACTTCTCAGAACTAGAGGTTTTAGGAAGTGTGGAAGTACGGTTTCAATCTTTTCAGCCCCTTCATATTCACATTTCACCACGGATTAAATCGGCTGCATATAAACGCCTTTTGAAGCAGGCAAAAAAAGATTATGCGGGAAAAGTTGATACAAATCTTATTGATATAAAAAATATCAAAATGGAAGGCAAGTTCTCTGCCCTTCAATTTGAACCCGTTACGTCAGGCGGGTGGTATCTTAATGATTGGCAAACGGTTTTCGCAACAGGAGATGTTGTAATAAACCGATCAAATATGCGAGATGCAACCAGAGCTACATTTACCGGATTAGAAGGAGCAATCAATAGATCAAATGAAACATTGATACAAAAATTACCTGAGAAATCCACAATAGCCGTCTTGAATATTTATTCAGAAAATCAAGAAACTTCTGGATATATTATAGATGAACTAGAATTTCGATTGGTTAATTCCGGTCATTATAAAATGGTCGATCGACGTAAATTAGATCAAATACGTCAAGAGCAGAATTTTCAAATATCCGGTGATGTGAGTGATGAATCTGCTGTTTCAATTGGTAATATGTTAGGAGCAACAATTGTAATAACAGGTGATATAAGTAAACGCTCTTCCTCAAATCGGCTTGTGATAAAGGCATTGGATGTCCAGAGTGGACAAATAATAACAATGACACGCGAGGAATATTAAAAAACGCCGAGCGTACGCGGGAACGCACGGGCGTCGGTCACCTTGCCGGTCGCCGGCGCTCCCCAAACCCAGTCACCCTGTCCGTGTGGTCAGTGTGGTCAGTGGTTAATTCTTCCTCTTCCTTCTTTGGGAAAGGGAGCGCAGGGGTGACCGATTGCTATGGCAGCGCTGATTAACTTGACGCTCATCAGCGCTGCCCTAACGGCGCATCGACAACACAAAAAATAAATGATAAGATGAGACGGTCTCGGGGGCGTCAATGGGTGATCGCATTGCCGACGAATCGGTGGTCATGTCGGCGGTCAGGGTAGTAAGCAACTCCTCGTTACGGCGGGCCGCGGGCCGCTGTGTGGCGTCGATGTGTTACAATTTTTTTTACCGCCAGTACCACGCGGCCTTTTTCCGCGGCCGGATTCCCGTTTCCCCGGTGGATCACCGGCTGGATCGGCGCATCCCCTTTACCCCGTCATGGGTAACCGTCTATCTCGACTTTGTCGCTTTCTGGGTGCGGGCCCTCGGCTTTTTGCTCCGGGTGTACCGGCGGCGCGGCGTCGGGGCGGTGGAGGGTTTTCTTGACGGCATGGGGAGGCTCTACGCCTTCGCCGCGGAGGTGTACGCCAAGAACCTTTCCACCACGGAGCGGCCCCGGTATTTCGGGCGGCCCCGGTTTCTCCTCATCCACGCGGTGGACCCCCACCTGATGTGCGTCCCCAGCCTTCACGTAATGGTGGTGATCAGGACCTATACCGAATTCGCCCGGATCGTCCGTTCCCTGGGAGATGGGGAACGGTTCGCGCCGCAGATCGATGAAATAAAAAAAGGCGCCCTGAACATCACCGAGGCCATTCTCTTTGTCAAACAGCACAGCGTCAACTGCGTCGCCGCCTCCATGTACGCCATGGACCGTTTCGAGGGGGCCCTGTTCCCCCCCCCCGGAGGCGGAGGATTTTGTGTCACGGCTCTTTACCGGCACCATAGCCCCGGAGGACGGGGAACTGGTCAGGAGCCACATCCGGAACCTGTACCGGCGCTTTCTCCGCGAAGGCCGGAACGGCGGCACCTGGGACGAGCCGCTGGTTAATTTTTTGCGTTCCAACAATTTACAGATAAAGAAGGCGGTTCCAAAATGTCAGATTTTGGAACCGGCTCAAAGGAGACAGGATAATGGAAAACCTCGCTTCGGTACTGCGGATCAGGGAAATGGGTGAACGGGAAGCGACGCTTCTGGAACATGCATCGCTGCGGGTCATCATCGACGATACGGGCGGCATGGTTCCCGAGCTTTCCTGCGTGTCGGGAAAGGGGCGGATCAACGCCCACTGGATTCCCCACTTCCGCGCGAATTCGGGAAGGCCCTACGACGACGCGGAACACGGCGCTTTCTGGAAAGGGAGCCTCCTCTACGAGATTGCGGGCAATTTCTGCTGCGCCCCCAATTTCGGCCCCGGACACCTCATCGACGGGGTTACCATGCCCCCCCATGGCTGGACCGCCAACCACCAATGGCGGTTCACCGGCAGCGGCGTCGACGGGGAAAGCGGCGCCGCCTGGGCCCTGTCGTCCATGGAAAGCCCCCACCGGGAGATGCCCTTGGCCTTCAAGAAACTCGACCTGATCCTGCCGGATCATCCAGTCCATTACACCGGTCTGGAAATAAAAAACCGGGGCGGCGAAGATATTGAAATCTGCGTGGGCTGGCACAACACCCTGGGGACCCCCCTGCTCCAGCGGGGCTGCCGCGTCTCGGGCGCGGCAAAACGCTGGACCGTTTCGCCCCCCGGCGGGGAATTCGACACCACCAGCCGTCTGGCCCTGGGGGCGGAATTCGGCTCCCTGACGGAGGCGCCCCTGGCGGCGGGCGGTACGGAGGACCTGACGCAGGTTCCGGCCCCGCTGGGATACACCGACTTTGTCTGCGGGGCCATCGGTGACGGCGAACGGCTGGGATGGTCGGCGCTGGTAAACCCCTTTCTGAAACTGGCCTATGTCTGCTTCTTTACCGGCCCCGCCGCCGCGGCGGAGGACGACATTATCCTCCGGTTTAACGATCTGTGGATGCAATACGGCGGCCGGCCCTTCACCCCCTGGGCCCCCTACGAGGGGGGCACCGATCTGACCTACTGCCTCGGTACGGAAAACGGCGCCGCCGCCTTCGCCTACGGCCTGGAATATTCCCGCCGGGTAAAAACCCTCATGGGCGCCCCCACCACCTGCACGATCCCCGCGGGGAAATCAAGGATACTCCGCTACGGTAGCCTCTTCGCCCCCTACCGGGGGAGTCCGCTGGACGAGGGAATACGGTCGGTGGAAGCGGACGGCGAGCGGCTCCTCTGCAAAGGAAAGGGCGATTCCTGCCACTTCCGGGCGGACGGCGGTTTCAGCGTGCTAAAGAAGCTGCAGGGGCGGAACCTGATTTAGCCCGGACAGTGTTTCTGTCCCCGCCTCCCCCATGAATGCGTTCCACAGCGCGTCCCTGTAGGGGGGCGGGGCTTCGGCACGGATGGTCCCGCCGTTTCCCGAGGGATCGGGGAAGGAGAGGGAATAGCCGTGGAGCCTGATGCCGCCGCCCTTTTCGCTGCGGGGCGAGCCGTATTTCAGATCGCCCTTGACGGGAAG
>JAISRW010000063.1 GCA_031273405.1 Treponema sp. | reverse complement strand
AGGATGCGGCCCCGTTTGCCCGAAAGATCGCTCATCACGTCGCCGAGGTACTTTTCCTCCACCCAGACCGTGAGGTTCATGACGGGCTCCAGGAGGGTGGGGTTGGCCTGGCGCATGGCTTCCCTAAAGGCGTTGCGGGCGGCCAGTTTAAACGAAAGCTCCGAAGAATCCACCGGATGGTACTTGCCGTCCACGATCTTCACTTCCACGTCAACCACCGGGTACTGGGCCATGGTGCCGTGACTCATGCCCTCGACGACGCCTTTCTCGACGCCGGGTATGTAGTTTTTGGGGATGGCGCCGCCGAAAATGGCGTTCACAAACTGGTAATTTTCGCCCCTGGGCAGGGGGGCGATTTCCATGACCACCTTGCCGTACTGGCCGTGGCCGCCGGTCTGTTTCTTGTGGGTATACTCGGCGCCGGCCTTCTTGGTGATAGTTTCCCGGTAAGCCACCCGGGGGACGTGGGTTTCAACCTCTATCTTTTGATTGGCCTTGATCTTATCCAATATAATGTTGATCTGAAGTTCGCCCATGCCGGATATGACCGTTTCTTTGGTTTCGGCGTTGAAGCTGTAACGGAAGGTCTTGTCCTCTTCGGCGGCCCGTACCAGGAATTCGCCCAGCTTGTCATCGTCCCGTTTGGACACCGCGTTCACCGCTATGGAGTGAACCGGCTCGGGGAGGCGCAGGGGGAGAAAATTGAGGCTCCCGTCCCCGGCGCTGATGGTGTCGTTGGTTTTCAGGGTGGACGACTTGGTGATGATTCCCACATCGCCGGCATGGAGCTCCTTTACCTCCTCAAGCTTTTTGCCCTGGCAGATATAGAGCTTGCCGGCCCGCTCTTTTTTGTTTTCCGTGACATTGAAAATTTCCGAATCCGGGACGAGTTTTCCGCGGACGATCTTGACCCAGGAGAGCTTCCCCGAGAACTGGTCATAGGTGGTCTTGATGACCAGGGCGGCCAAGGCTTTGTCCGGGTCCAGGGGGATTACGACCTCTTTGCCTTCGGCGTCCAGGGCGAGGTCTTTGGCGGTCCGGGGAGCGGGCCCTACGTCGGCGACGAAGTCCAGGAAGGGGTTGAGCCCCGAATTGCCGAGAGGCGCCCCGGCAAAAACCGGCAGGAATTTATTTTCCGCCAGGGCTTCGATGCAGCCCCGGTGCATCTCTTCCGGGCTGAGGGAACCCTTGTCGATATAATGCTCCATGAGGGTGTCGTCCCCCTCGGCGGCGGCTTCGATGAGCCGTTCCCTGGCCGCGTCAAAGGCGTCTTTGTATTCGGCGGGTATGGGGCCTTCTTTCTCGGGAGGCGCGTCGGCGCCGCTTCCCTGGGCAAACCAGGCTTTTTCGTTCAGCACGTCGATGACCCCTTTGTAGGCCGGCCCGGAACCCATGGGCAGGGTAATAACCACGGGGGCCGCCGCGAATTTCTCTTTTATATCTTCCAGGGCCTTGTCAAAATCGGCCCGTTCCATGTCCAGTTTGGTGATAAAAATCCCTCTGGGTTTCTTGCGGGTTTCCAGGTTGCGCCACAATTTAATCGTTTCAATCTGAACCCCCACATGCCCGTCTATGGTCAGAAGGGCGAATTCTGAAGCCCTGAAGCTGAGAATCACATCCCCGGTAAAGTCCGAAGAGCCGGGGGTATCAAAAAAGTTTAACTTTTTGCCCTTCCTCTCCACATGGGCCATGGCGGCATGAATCGAAACCTTCCGTTCGATTTCTTCAGGCGTTGAATCGCTTACGGTTTTGCCCGATTCCACGGTCTCCGCCTTGGGGATAACCCCGCCGGTAAAAAGCAGATGCTCAAACAGCGTGGTCTTGCCGGTACCTCCGTGCCCGGCAATGGAAACATTTTTGATAGATTCAGTAGTATAAGCCATAGAGGGTCTCCTGGTAGGTTATAGTATAAAAATCTCAATATGAGTATCATGAATCGGTATGGGCGGATTGTCAAGAAAAATGTCCATGGTTTATAGTAAAATAAGGAAGCTTTTTTCAAAATTTGATGTTTTGGAAAGCCGAAAATATAAGAGCCTTTCCCGGGACCCGGTTAGTGCGAATTGGCGGTTTGGCGGCGATTGTAACGGGAAAACCTTGAGGCTTTTCCAAAACTTCAGTTTTGGAAAAGCAACCTTAAATTCATAAGAAAAAGTGTAAGGAAAAATGTATGGATGATCGAAAAAGAACTATTCGGGAATTGGAGGACAAGCGGTTTCAGGATCTGGAAGGGCGGGACCTGCTTCTGGAAAATCTGGGCGAGACCCTTGTCCGCCGGCTGGAGGGGGGGAAGCAGCCGGCCGTGAAGCTTCCGGCCCAGGAACCGGGGGATAACCCCGGGGGCGCCCTGGCGGAATATCAGCGGCTCCTTAAGGAAATCGCCGATTCCAGGGAAAGTATCAAAGACATCGAAGATGAAATCCGAAAGATCAAGGAGCTTGAAGAGGAGATCGGCGCCAAAGAGACGGAAAACGCCGCCTATCTCAAGGAACTGTCCGGCCTCTGCGAACAGGTTGGGGAGCTGGTGCTGGGCAGCCCGGAGTACGAGGATTTTTCAGAATCCTACCGGGGACAGCTTGACGAACTGCTCCTCAAAATCGAGTCCCAGGAAGGCAAGCTTGAGGAACTGGAAGGTTCAGGGGGCGGGTTTTTTGCCTGGCTGGGAGGCGGCGCCCAGAGCGTGGTGATTAAAGCCCTGCTGTCAAAAAACCATACGAGCCTCAGGAAATTATACCGCAAGGCGGGAGAAAAATTCTCGTCCCCGGAAAACGCCGGACTGACGGGGGAGGGGGAAGCCGGTTCCCTCAAAGAAAAAATCGACGAAACCAAGCGGCTTTCTTCGTCCCTTTCCGCGGACCTTGCCTTTTTGCGCGGGGAAAAACGGAAGCTGGGGGAGATTCTAAACGCCGGAGGGAACCCGGCCAAGAGAATGCAGGGACTGGAAAGCCGCATCGCCCATACGGAAGAGGAGATACGGGGCGTTTACCGCCGCTTCGGCGCCTATGCCCTGGACGCGGCCTGGAAGGATTTTTACGCTTCCCTCCTTACCGGGGAGGACTCCCCCATCCTGAGCCGCATTGAAAGGCTGGAAGAATCCATCAAGGATACCGAAAATCATATCGAAAAGCTCAAGGCGGCTATCGCTATCGACGAAGAAAAAGCGGAAATAGCGAAATTGAGCGCCGGCATCGAAACCCAGCGCCAGCGTATCGCGGCCGCCGGGGAAGAGATAGCGGAAATGCAAAAGCGCATCGCCGGCGCGGAAAATCGTATCGAAGAATTAACGAAACTTTTATAAAGGCGGCGGATTATTATGGCAAAATCTGAACAAACGAAAAAAGCGGCGGCTCCCAAGGCGGCCCCCAAACCCAAACCGGCCGCAAAAAAAGCCGCGGTTCCTGTCAAAGCCCAGGCCAAGCCGGCGGCCGCTAAACCGGCGGCGGCCAAGCCGGCTGATCCGGTCCAGGCTTCGGCTGTCTACGACGAATCCAAGATCAAAACCCTCTCGTCCCTGGAGCATATACGGCTCAGGACCGGCATGTACATAGGCCGCCTGGGAGACGGCTCCAACCCCGACGACGGCATCTACGTCCTCCTCAAGGAAGTCATCGACAACGGGGTGGACGAGTTCATCATGGGCAACGGCAAACAGATCGCGGTGGAGCTGAAGGACGGGACCGCCAAGATCAGGGACTTCGGCCGGGGCATCCCCCTGGGGAAGCTGGTGGAATGTGTGTCCATCATCAACACCGGGGCAAAATACAACGACGACGTGTTTCAGTTCTCCGTCGGCCTCAACGGAGTCGGCACCAAGGCGGTGAACGCCCTCTCGTCCCATTTCCGGGTGGTGGCCATCAGGGACGGCGAATTTGCCGAAGCCGTTTTTGAACGGGGGGCCCTCAAGAGCCAGCGCAAGGGAAAGCTTCAGACTTCTTCGAAGTCTGCAGATAAGCAAAAAAACGGCACCTACGTGGAATTTACCCCGGACAGGGAAATTTTCGGCGACTACGAATTCAATCTGGAATTTGTGGAAAAACGCGTCCAGGGTTACGCCTACCTCAATACCGGCCTCACCCTCACCCTGAACGGGAAGTCCTATGTATCCCGGCGGGGGCTTTTCGATTTGCTTACCGAAGAAACCGGCGACGACCTTCTGTATCCCATCGGTTATTATAAGGGCGACCGTATCGAGTTCGCCTTTACCCACACCAACAACTACGGGGAGGAATATTTCTCCTTTGTGAACGGCCAGTTTACGTCCGACGGCGGCACCCACCTTTCGGCCTTTAAAGAAGGCTTCCTCAAGGGAATCCAGGCTTACTTCAAGAAAGATTACCGCAGCGAGGACGTGCGGGAAGGATCGATTGCCGCGGTGGCGATAAAGCTTAAAAACCCGGTATTCGAAAGCCAGACCAAAAACAAGCTGGGGAATTCGGATATCCGCGCATGGCTGGTCCAGGCCGTCAAGGACGCTGTGGAGGACTGGCTCCACAAAAACACCGAGGCCGCCAAAAAGCTGGAGCAAAAGATCCTTTCCAACGAAAGCCTCCGCACGGAACTCAATGCGGTCAAAAAAGAAGCCCGGGAGGCGGCGAAAAAGATCGCCCTCAAGATCCCCAAGCTCAAGGACTGCAAGTACCACTTGGACGACGGGCTCCTGGGGGAGCAGTCAACGATTTTTATCACCGAGGGAGACAGCGCCGCCGGTTCCATGGTCTCAAGCCGGGACGTGATGACCCAGGCCATCTTTGCCCTCCGGGGCAAAGTGGAAAACATGTTCGGCAAAAAGCGGACCGCCATATACAAGAACGCGGAACTGTACAATATGATGATGGCCCTGGGCATAGAGAACGATGTGTCGGGCCTCAGGTACGCGAAGATCGTCATCGCCACCGACGCGGACTTCGACGGCTTCCATATCCGCAACCTCCTCCTCACCTTCTTTCTCTCCTACTTTGAGGAACTGGTAACCGGCGGCAGGGTCTTCATCCTGGAGACCCCCCTCTTCCGGGTGCGGACCAAAAAAGAAACCCGCTACTGCTACACCGACAAGGAGCGGGACGCCGCCGTGACCGCTCTGGGGGTTGCCAGCGAGGTGACCCGCTTCAAGGGCCTGGGGGAGATCAACCCCAAAGAGTTCGGCCAGTTCATAGGGGACGACATACGCCTGGTGCCGGTATCGGTGAACACCCTCAAGGCGGTCCCCCAGGTGTTAGATTTCTACATGGGCAAGAACACCCCGGAACGCCGGGAATACATCATGAAGAATTTGATAGAGGACGCGGGATGACCGGAAAGGACCGCGGAGGACCCGGATCGAATCAAGCTGAAATTTTCCGCTTCCTTGTTTTCTTCCTGTGTTTCCTGGCGGCCGGTTCTGTTCTCTTTGCCCAGACCGGGGAAGAGGACCCCCTGGTTCTCAAGCTGGCCGTCATCGGCCCTGGGGACGAGCTTTACTTCTGGTGGGGGCACATCGGGCTTATTGTCGAGGATAGCGAAAGGGGGACGGCCCGGTTTTATGACTGGGGGGTTTTCTCCTTTGAGAACGAAAACTTTTTTGTCAACTTTGCCCTGGGGAGGCTGATTTATGCCTGCATGGCTACGCCTGAGGAATGGAACCTGGGGAACTATATAGCTACCAACCGGGACATCACCTTGTATACCCTGGATCTTCCGGCGTCAACAAAGCAGGAGATGCGGGCCTTTGCCGAATGGAATGTCCTGCCCGAAAACAGGGATTATTTTTACCATCACTTTAAAGACAACTGCTCCACCCGAATCCGGGATATTCTCGACACCGCCCTGGACGGCCAATTCAAGGCACTATACGGGGAAGCGCCGGGGCGTTATACCCTGAGGCAGCATGTCAGGCGGCATACCTGGTTCAACCCCTTCTTTGACTGGGCTCTCAACTTTTGGATGGGTCAGGACATTGATACCCCCGTTACGGTTTGGGAAGAAATGTTTTTGCCCGCGGAAGTCGGCTCAAGGATAGCCGAGTTTAGCTATACCGGCCCCGACGGCCGTGAGCGGAAGCTGGTACGGGCGGTGGAGACGATGAACAGGGCCTCGGGCCGGCCTCCGGTGCTGGACGCCCCCCGGCGGCAGTGGCCCGCGGAACTTGCCCTGGGGCTTGTTATCGCCCTTGTCATGGGGGCCCTCCTTTTTAGGGCCCGGGGCGGCGGGGCGGCCCAGACCGCCTGGGCTTTGGCGCAGGGCGCCCTGGGGCTTTTCTTCGGCGTCATGGGATTGATTCTCTTCTTTATGACCTTCTTCACCAACCACGATTATACCTGGCACAATAGTAACGTCATCTTTGTAAACCCCCTGCTCCTGGCCGCCCTCCCCCTGGGCATCGCCCTGGTGAAGACCGATTATTCCGACAAAAAGGCCAAGCTGGAACTGGCGATCAAGATCCTCTGGTCGTATGTCCTGGTCTTCGGCCTCCTTTCCTTCCTGCTCCGCCTTCTGCCCTTCTTCTGGCAGCAGAACCAGGTGACCCTCGCCCTGGTTCTCCCCTTCGCGGCGGTTCTCAGCCTGCTTCCCGAGCTGGCAGGGAGCATGCTCAGGGAATACTTCTGGCGCTGGATCGGCTGATTGGAAAAAGAAAGCCCGCGGAAGCCTGACTGGATACGGGTGCGCCTTCCCTCGGGCGAAACCTGGAAGAAGGTTCAGGGGATACTGGCCGGGAGGGGGCTCCGTACCGTCTGCGACGAGGCCCAATGCCCCAACAAGGGGGAATGTTGGGGCCAGGGGACGGCGACCTTCATGATCATGGGAGACCTCTGCACCAGATCCTGCCGTTTCTGCGCCGTCAGGAGCGCCGTACAGGGGCGGCCCCTGAGGCCCGACGAGGGGGAGGCCGTTGCCCAGGCGGCCCTGGAACTGGGCCTTAAATACCTGGTTCTCACCTCGGTGGACAGGGACGATCTTGACGACCGGGGGGCCGGCCATTTTGCCGCCTGCATCGGGGCGGCAAAATCGAAAATCCCCGGAATAACGGTAGAAGCCCTGGTGCCGGACTATACCGGAGAAGAACTCCTCCCCCTTGCCGCCGCCCGCCCGGATGTCCTGGCCCACAACGTGGAAACCGTCCGCTCCCTCCAGGGCGTCCGGGACGCCCGGGCCGGTTTCGACAAAAGCCTGGAAACCCTCAGGGCGGCCAAACGGCTCGGGACCTGCCTTACCAAATCGAGCCTGCTTTTGGGGCTGGGCGAAACGCGGGAAGAAATTTTCGCCGCCATGGATGAACTGCGGGAAGCCGAAGTGGACATCCTGGTGATGGGCCAGTACCTGCGGCCCTCCCTCAGGCAGCTTCCCGTGGCCCGGTACATACGCCCCGACGAGTTCGCCTTCTACGCCGCCGAGGCCCGGAAGCGGGGCTTTAAGACCGTGGTGTCTTCCCCCCTGGCCCGGACAAGCTTCCACGCCAGGGAGGCCGCGGAGGCCCTCCAGGAAGACGAAGACCCCGGGGGTTCGCCGTGAAGATAGCGGGGCTCGGCAAGCCCGGGGGCTGCAAGCTCATACGGATCAGCGCGGATCTCCAAGGCCCTACCCTCCGGTCCATACAAATCAGGGGCGATTTCTTCGCCAGCCCCGAGGAGGTTTTTGACCAGGTCGAAAAGGCCCTGGAGGGGATACGGCTTTGCGACCTCTCAGGGGCCTTCGACGCCTTTATCCGGGAGCGGGGGGTGGAGACCTACGGCATCAGCGGAGCGGGCCTCGCGGAGGTGGTGGAAGCCGCCGCTCATGCCGCCGGCGGGGAAAGCCCCGGGGAGGCGCGCCGTGGGCGATAGGGTACAAGCCGCTCACCCTTTCAGGCTCCTCCGGAGCGGCTATCACGATTGCTATTACAACATGGCCCTGGACGAAGCCCTGCTGGAAGGGGTCGCCTCAGGGGCCTCCCTCCCGGCGCTGCGTTTTTTCGGCTGGAAGCCCCCGGCGGTTTCTCTGGGTTATTTCCAGGGCCTGGAGGAAGAAGTCGACCTTGAGGCCTGCCGCCGCCGCGGGGTGGATGTGGTCCGGCGCATTTCCGGCGGCGGCGCGGTGTTCCACCAGGCGGAGATCACCTACAGCCTCATCATGCCCCTGAGCCACCCCCTGGCGGGCGCCACGATTACCGAATCCTACCGTGTCCTCTGCGCCGGCGTCGCCGCGGGCCTCGGCCGCCTGGGGGTCGAAGCGGTCTTTGCCCCCATCAACGACATCCTCGCGGGGGGCCGGAAAATTTCCGGCAACGCCCAAACCCGCAGGAAGGGCTGCCTCCTCCAGCACGGCACGGTGCTTCTGGATCT
>JAISRW010000059.1 GCA_031273405.1 Treponema sp. | reverse complement strand
CTCCGGGGGAGGGGCAAGGGCTTCCGCCGTCTCGGGCAAATCCACAAAAGGCTCGTCCAGTTCCTCGGCGGCTTCGTCCGGTTCTTCTTCCCCCGGAGGCAGATCCACGCCGGGGATCTCATCGGCCGGCCCCTCCCCCGCGGCGCCGCCTGAGGCATCGGCTATGCCGCTTTCATCCACGGTCACGGCGCTTTCGGCAGGCGGCTCAAAACCGGCCGGCGCCGGAGGCGTTGCGGCACAGGAAAAGAAGGTCCAACAAAATAAGAGGGGAGTAATTTTGAAAAGAATGGTGATAAAAAGGTTTTTCATGGAACGCTCTCCATGAGGTTATCTATGACCAACTCCATTTCCCTCCGCCAATGATCCCGGCCGAGCTTTCCGGGGTCTTCCCAGAAAGGAGCGGCATCATCGGCTGTCCAGAACCGGCGGGGTTCCCGCTCCAGCAGCAGGGGAGGGACAAAATCAGGTTCCCCCGGAAAAAAAAGCTCTTCAGAAGGAATGGCCGGTTCCAAGGCTTCCTGGACGCCCCCTTCCCGCCCTCCCCCAAGGCTCACGGCCAGGGTTATCACTACGAGGCAGAGTAAAAGAACGACGATTCCCCCAAGGCAGAAAAGGAGGGGCCGCCGTTTTTCCTCGGGGACCCGGGAAAGAAACTGGTCCGCCAGAGGCCCGGCTTTTTTTGCCAGGAAGCCTCCCAGCCTTTCCGGCAGCCCCTCAAGAAATCCCCCCGGAGATTTTATATTTTCCCTGATTTTACCCAAATCCGTTCATCCCTTATAGTATCCCTTATTATAGCAGAAAAAAATCAAACATAACAGAGCGTATAAAAACCGGGAATTTCCCCCTTTGCTAAAGCCGGGTTTTTTGCTAGTATTGGTATATGCACATTGAAATTAATTCCCGGGGGAATGGGGCCTGTCCGCCTGTGTCCTTGCTATCAGGGGGAAACAGAACGTGAACGAGCGTCTTGATTCCCTGATGGGCCGGTACGAGGAGCTCTCCCGCCTTGTTCAGGACCCGGATCTGGTAAAGGATCAGAAAAAATACCGGGATTTAATGAAGGAATATTCCCATCTCAGCGAGATTGCCGCCGTCAATGAAGAGCTAAAAGCCCTGGCAGGCCAGCTTGACGATGCCAAATCCCTTATCCAGAACGAAAAAGACACGGAAATGCGGGATCTGGCCAGGGAAGAACTGAAAGAACTGGAAACCCGCTTTAACGACGCGGAAGACAGGCTCAAATTCCTCCTCATCCCCAGGGACCCGCTGGACGAAAAGAACATCATCATGGAAATCCGGGCGGGGACCGGCGGGGAAGAGGCGGCGCTTTTCGCGGCGGACCTCTTCCGCATGTATTCCCGGTTTGCCGAAACCAGGGGCTGGAAATTCGAAATCATGAATTCCAACGAAACCGAACTGGGGGGCCTCAAGGAGATCGTTTTTTCCATAAGCGGCAAGAACGTTTACGAAAACCTCCGCTACGAGTCGGGGGTTCACCGGGTGCAGCGGGTGCCCGCCACCGAAGCCTCCGGCAGAATCCACACCTCGGCGGTTACCGTGGCGGTTCTCCCCGAAGCGGACGAGACCGAAATCGACATAAAGCCCGACGACCTCCGCATCGACGTCATGAGGGCGGGCGGCCCCGGAGGCCAGTGCGTCAACACCACCGACTCGGCGGTGCGGATCATCCATATCCCCTCGGGGATTACGGTCCACTGCCAGGACGAAAAAAGCCAGATTAAAAACAAGGCCAAGGCCATGCGGATTCTCAGGGCCCGGATCTACGAGATGGAAGAAGCCAAGGCCGCCTCGGAGCGCGCCGAAGCCCGGAAAAGCCAGGTCGGCTCCGGGGACCGTTCCGAAAGGATCAGAACCTACAACTTCCCCGACAACCGCATAACCGATCACAGGATAGGGCTCACCCTCTATAAGTTGGATCGGGTCATAGAGGGGGATGTGGAAGAGGTCTTCGACGCCCTCAAACTCTCCGCCAGGGAAGAACTCCTGCGCACCACCAGCTCCGAGGCCTCCTGACGGCCCTATCAAAATAAACTGGAAAAAAATTAACCACTGACCTCACGGACAACACGGACTTTTTGTTCGACATTTCCGTTTTTGTCCGTGTAGTCTCGGACCGGAGGTCCGGCGTGGTCCGTGGTTAAATTCCTTTAGTTTTGAGTTCCTCGTCAAAACAAACCGCCACCTTGCCGCAGTTGCCCCCGGCCATGAGCTTGTAGGCGTCGTCGGCTTTTTCCAGGGGGAAGCGGTGGGTGATCAACAGGTCCGGGTGCAGATCCCAGCGGACCAGTTCTTCCACCAAATCCTCCATGAGCCAGATGCTGGTGACCCAGCTCCCGTAGATGCTTTTTTGGGGATGAATAATATCGGGGCTGGGATTGAAATTGACGGTTCCGCCCTCCCCCACAAAGGCGATCTTTCCCCATTGACGGGCCGCCCGTATGGCGGCCGCCCGGCCCTTGTCGCTGCCCGAGGCGTCAAAGGCCCGCTCTACCCCCTTGCCGCCGGTAAGGGCCTTGATCGCTTCAACGTTGGAATCGGCGGGGGCAAGGACCTTGTCGGTCAGCCTGAGCTTTTCGGCCAGCTCCACGCGGAGAGGATTCCCCTCGATGCCGAAGATCTTCCGGGCGCCGAGAGCCCGGCAGAGCATCGCCGCGGCCAGCCCCACGGGCCCCAGACCCACAACAAGAACGTTGTCGCTGCCCGAAACCCCTACCTTCATGATGGCCTCATAAACCGTCCCAAAACCGCAGGCAACCTGGGCGCCGTCGGCATAAGAAAGGGAGTCGGGGAGCTCAACCAAATCCTTCTCGTCGCAGAGCATATACTCCGCCATACCCCCGTCCCGCTGCCAGCCGTAAGCCGCCCTGAGGGGGGAGGAACAGGAGATCATGTACCCCATGCGGCAGTCGTGGCAGACCCCGCAGCCTGAGATGTGGTACACAATAACCCTGGAGCCTTTCTTGAAGCGCCTGATCCCCGGCCCCTCCTCCACCACTTGCCCGCAGGGTTCATGACCGGCAATGACATTCTGATAGCCTTCGGGGCCCTTACCCACATGGTCGCGGTAAATCGCCCGTATGTCGCTCCCGCAAATCGTACAGACCTTGGTCTTTACCAGCACCTGCCCGTACCCCGGCTTGGGGATGGCCGCGTCTTTGAGAACCACCGTGCTATTTCCGGGGAGCCAGGCCCCTTTCATAGTCCCTTCCATAATTGATTCCTTGCCAAAAGTATACTCCAAGGCTAACCCGGTTTTACAACAACCTCAAGGCTCGGAGCTCAAATTCATTATTGGGCTGAAAAGTGAGGCATTCCCAAAACTTCAGTTTTGGGAACGCAGCCTTAAATTTTTGGGGGAAAAGCGGGCCTCAAGCCGCTTTTTCCAAGAGCCTGTCCCAAACCCGTGCGCTTTCAGCGCACCGTTACTTAGTTTTGGGACAGGCTCAAGTTTCTAATGGTTTCAGGGTCCAGGCCGGTGATCCGCCGGATAAATTCGACAGAGGCCCCTTCAATCAGGGCGTTTTTCGCGATCTCCTCCGCCTTCCTGACTTCCCCTTCTTCCCGGCCTTCTTCCCGGCCTTCTTCCCAGCCTTCTTCTTTGCTGACCGCAAGGGCGTCGTCCCAATTCCATTCGGTTAATAGCATATTAATTACCTCCGAGGCGTGAACCTCTAAGAATTCTTTCAGGATATTATT
>JAISRW010000003.1 GCA_031273405.1 Treponema sp. | reverse complement strand
CCCTGGCCGGCCACTTCCACGGTCTTTCCCCTGAGGTCCTCAATGCTCCTCACTTCGGGATCGGCGCTCAGGAGGCTCAACATGCCGGCGCCTATGACCGCGGCGATTTTGATGTTTTTTCCGGAAGAAGCTATCTTGGCCGCCACGTTGGGCGGGAGTATGCCCACCCTAGCCTCTCCCGAAATGAACCTGGCCGCCATGAGATCCGCCTGGGCCAGGGCCTCAACCTTTACGTTAAAACCCCGGATTTGGGGGGGATCTTCGAAAAGGCGGATCATCCCGATTCCCGAAGGCCCCTTGAGGCCGTAAATCGTTATATCCTTACCGGCCGCTTCGCTGGAGGGCCGGGCGTGGAGAACGCCGCCCGCAAAGAGGCCCAGGAAAACGGCGGATACTAAAAGTGTAGATTTTATGATTTTCATAGCCTGATTTTACACGATCCCTGGTATTTGTGAAAAGGCGGGCGGCGCGGCGCCTCATCCAGCGCCGGGGCATAAACTCATTTTGACTCGCAAAAGAGAGCTAAAAGGGAAATAAAAAATCCCTGCGGCAGAGCCCTAAACTTGACCCATAACTCTATGACTGATTACATGAGCCGGTTCCAAAACTCGGTTAGTTTTGGCCCGGCTCTTGGAAAAAGCGGTCAAAAGCCCGCTTTTTCCCCTAAATCTAAGGTTGCAGTTCCAAAATCTGACATTTTGGAACTGCCTCACATGTTTCAGGAATTTCTAACCGCCGCAGAGCGGCGGGGAATTATACTCCCAGAGATTAAAAAAGAGAGCTAAAACCTTGACTTTTCGCCTTCCGGGTTCTAAACTAGTATATATGAACTTAAAGACAGTCCTCAACAAAGAAACCATCAGTCTCCATCTGAAAGGAACCACCAAAGAAGAAATTATTAACGAGCTGTTGGATATCCTGGTAGCGGCAAAAAAGATAGAGGATCGCCAGGCGGCTTTTACGGCCATAATAGACCGGGAGCAGAAAATGTCCACCGGTATGAAGCACGGAATCGCCATACCCCACGGCAAAAGCTCCACTATTCGGGATCTGGTAGCCTGTATCGGGGTTTCGGATAATCCGGTGGAATTTGACGCCTTGGATCACGAACCCTGTAGGATTTTCATCATGACCCTTTCACCCCTGGAAAAAACCGGCCCCCATCTTCAGTTCCTGGCGGAGATAAGCCTTCTTTTCAAAAGTGCGGAAAAGCGGCAGGAAATCCTCAAGGCCTCATCGGCTGAGGAAATTCTGAAAATCCTCTCGGAATAGCCGCCGGAGTAAGAGCTTACCTCAGTTTTCGCAGGGCATTGGTTGCCAAGCTGGAGAAGTTGGAATAATTCCATGCGTCAAGCTCCTGGACCATGCGCACTTCCACCATCGCGGCGGGGTTGCCTATCTCGCCCAGGGCGGAAATGATGGCCCTGGCGCTGATCCCGTCCTCGACAGTAAAAGGGCCGAAAAGCCGGCGTTCGGTAAGATCCCTCAGATACCCGGTTAAAAGCCGGACCGACTCGTCGGAAGCCATGGTTTTAAGGGCGCCAATGGCCAAAAGCCTTTCTTCCCTGTCCCAGGCCCGGATATAACTTTTATTGATACTTTGATACACCGCGCCGTCCTGGCTCCCGTAACGCCCGAGCATTCTGAGAGCCTGCTTCCTCATGACCGCCGATACCCTCTGCTTCAGGGGCGCATTGAGCGGGGTCCTCCAGCTTTCGGCCAGGGCCTCGGCGGCGACGGAAGCCTTCTTTTCATTTGACGGAGAAAAATTTTCGCTGGTATTGAGAGCGATGATTTTTGCTTCGTAGGTATAGCCGGAACTGCGGATGGCTCCAATAAGAAGCTCCGTAGGATCGTCCTCGATATTGGGCAGAGCCGCCAAAGCCTGTTCCCTGACGGCAGCCATATACCAGCCGTTGGAAACAAAAAGCACCGGAAGATAACCCAACGGGTCCTTGTAATTCTCCAGGGCTATAATCGCGCCGCTTATAAGGCGCTCAACCCGATCCCGGGTTTCCCTGTCCGGCTGGGGCCGGGTATTCCAGTCTTTAACAAGCTGTACCACTTGGGGGAGAAACGCCTTGCCCTCGTCCACTTTCCCCAGGGCGGCGAGAGCGGCGGCTTTGGCATCGGGATTGGGTAAATACATCACCGCCTGCCAAAGGTCCACCGAAGCGGCGCCGTATTTCACGTCCCCCAGCTTGGGCGCCAGTTTCAGCGCAATTTTATCGGCCTTATCCCTATCGTTGGTGGTTGATATACTGGGATATTCCTCAATGAGCCTGTGGAGGGCTTTGGCGTAGAATGCTTCGGCGCCGGTATAATTCCCCGTCTCCACAGCCGTTGTTACGGTCAATTGTGCGGTTATAGTGGCGGCCTGATCAAACTCCGCGGATCTGATGGCCAATTCTTCGGATTGGGCAAAAACGGCCATCCCGATAATACTCAATAAGACAAACAGGATAAATCGTTTCATAGTGAAAATAGTATGATATAACTAAACAGAACTTGCAATAGCACGATTATGCTTTTTTAAGGAATAAGGAGAAAATAATGCGCGTTTTAGGCCCCCGTATTGTTGACGATTCAGGGCGAACCCTGATCCTCAGAGGCTGCAACCTGGGAGGCGGCTCCAAGATCCCCTCCGTCTCGGCGGCCGGCCCCACGGGGGTCTCCTTTATTGGCCGGCCCTTCCCCCTGGAAGAGGCGGAAGAGCACTTCGGCAACCTGAAACGTTGGGGCATGAGCCTTGTCCGCCTTGTTATAAGCTGGGAGGCCCTGGAACATGCCGGTCCGGGGATCTACGACGAAGCCTACCTGGCCTATCTGCGGAAGCTCCTCTTGGAGGCCGAAAAGAAGGGCCTCTCGGTCATCATGGACCCCCACCAGGACGTATGGAGCCGCTGGACCGGCGGAGACGGGGCTCCCGCCTGGACCCTGGAAAGCCTGGGCTTCGACCTGGAAAGGCTGGACGCGGTGGGGGCGGCCCTGACCATGGAACATTACGCCGAAAACCACGGGGGCAGGGCTTATCCGGCCATGATCTGGCCGGTCAATTACAGCCTTTACGGGGCCGCCACCCTTTTCACCCTCTTTTTTGCCGGCAGCGCCTATGCCCCGGACCTGACCATAGAGGGTGAAAATGTCCAGGACTGGCTCCAGGAGCGCTATATCGCCTGCTTCCGCCACTGCTACAGGCGGCTCAAGAACTGCAAGGCCGTCATAGGCTGGGAGGCCATGAACGAACCGCATCCGGGCTTTATAGGCTGCCGGGACCTCAACAGGGGGGAAAACCGGGTGGTTCACTTGGGCGCCCTGCCCAGCCCCTGGGAGGCCATGGCCGCCGCCTCGGGTAGACCGGTCAAAGTCTCGGTCTATGTTCCCTGGCTAAAACCCGTCAAAACCGGCAGGGCCCTCATCAACCCCCAGGGGCTTTTGCTCTTTAAGCCGGGCTTTTCCTGCCCCTGGAAAGAGGCCGGCGTCTGGACAGGGGAAGGGGAGGATATGCGGCTCCTCAAAAAAGATCATTTTGCCTTTTATAAGGGGAGGCCCGTCCGGTTCAACGATGATTTTCTCAAACCCTTCATGATCCGCTTTTTCGAGAAGATGAAGGAAGCGGAACGGCCGGCCATCTTCTTTGTCCAGGGCTTCCCCCAGGGGGAGCCTCCTGCCTGGTCCGCCGAAGATTTCTCCCGCACAGGCGGCTCCCTGGCCCACGGCTTCCACTGCTACGACGGGCTGGCCCTCTTTACCAAGACCTTCAGCCCCTGGTTTACGGTGGACGAAACGGCGGGCCGCCTCATCATAGGCCGGAAGAACACCGCCGCTTTTTATTCCCGCCGCCTCAAAAAGGCCGTTGAATGGACCAGGGAGAAGATGGAAAACATGCCCTGCCTCCTGGGGGAATTCGGTATCCCCTTCGATCTGAACAGGAAGAGGGCGTACAGGGCCGGGAGGCGCGAGGAGGATTACAGCCTCCAGGAGGAAGCCCTCTCCCTGTATTACGACGGGATAGACGAGAACCTCCTCCATTCGGCAATCTGGAACTATACCCCCGGCAATACCCACGAGGCCGGGGACGGATGGAACGGGGAGGATCTTTCGATATATTACGGCGG
>JAISRW010000277.1 GCA_031273405.1 Treponema sp. | reverse complement strand
TTGCTCTTGTAGGTTTTCATGGCTTTTTTAGTTAAAAAAGCCATGAAAACCACGATAAATGGGCATGCTTTCGGAGTTTGTAAGGTAAAAAACCGCCTAATCGGCGGTTTTTTGAGATTATATGCGCGAAGCGCAACAAACTCCTAGACTTACACCATGGGCGATACTGGAACCATCGCGCCCTTTTCGGTTATTTTTTCGATGTCTCACTGCGCGGTTGGTTGATTGATTATGCTAATTGGTTATACTATAAAAATCGGTAACTAGAGGCTTTCCCAAAACCAACCGAGTTTTGGGAAAGCCTCTGTTGTTAGACAAATAACGATACCGGCAGTCCTGTTTGGAGTAAGAGATGGCTAAAATTTGTCTTTGCCTCACCGGCAAGACCCTTGCCCGGGATTTGGAGATCCTTGAGAAGTACCGTAAGTATGCGGATCTTGCGGAGCTGCGGGTCGACTGCCTGGACCCGGACGAACGCTTTCAGATACGCCGTTTCCCCGAAATGGCCGGCCTTCCGGTAATCCTCACCGTCAGGAGGAGTATGGACGGCGGCGCCTACGCGGGCGGCGAGGGCGGCCGGATCACCCTGCTTTCCAAGGGCCTCGCCTTCGCCGAAGCGGACAGGCGGCGGAATTTCGCCTACGTGGATTTGGAGGAGGATCTTTACATCCCCAGCCTGGCGGAGGCGGCCAGGACCTTCGGGACCAGGATCATCCGGTCCTGGCATAACCTTCGCGGCGTGGACGCGGATCTGTCCGCGAAAATCCTGCGCCTAAGACGCACCGGGGAAGAGATAGTGAAAGCCGCGGTGAGCCCCCGGTCGCTGGAAGACGTTATCCGGGTTTACCGGGCGGCCAGGGAAACGGCGGGGATGGATAAAATACTCCTTTGCATGGGCGAGTTCGGCGTCAGCACCAGGATTCTGGCCGGATTGCTGGGCAGCTTCCTCAGCTATACCACCCCCAAGGAAGAGGGCGATCTGCCTCTGGCGGCGCCGGGGCAGCTTGACCCCAGGGAACTGGCGGAACTGTACCGGTTCAGGGAAATCAATTTCAAAACCCGGATCTTCGGGGTAACCGGCTACCCCCTTAAATTTTCGGCCAGTCCCCGGTTTTTCAACAGCGTCTTCGGGATTGAAAACGCCAACGCCGTATATGTTCCCTTTCCCGCCGATTCCATCAAGACCCTTTTACAGCTTGCCGAAGAACTGGGGGTTTCGGGGCTTTCGGTAACGGTCCCCCACAAGGAGAAGGTCCTTCCCTGCCTTTCCTATGAATCGGACAACGTCAAATCCATAGGCGCCTGCAATACCCTGGTGTATAAATCCGAGGGCTGGTGGGGCTTCAATACCGATGCCCGGGGCTTTTCCGATTCCCTGCTGGAATTCGCCGGGAAGAAAAACCTTCGGGGCGTGAAGCTTACCATAGTAGGCGCCGGTGGGGCCGCCCGCGCCGCGGCTTTCGAGGTGCGCCGCTTGAAAGGGAAGGCCCTGGTGATTAACCGCAGTCCGGCCCGGGCGCGGGATCTGGCCCTTCGCTACGGCTTTGCCTGGGCCGCCCTGGACGGCAAGGGGATTGAGATGATGGATAAATACGCGGATATCATCATCCAGACCACATCCGCGGGCATGGAGCCGGATATTGACACGGACCCCCTGGCTTTTTATAAATTCACGGGCCGGGAAATGGTGATGGACCTTATTTACAAACCCGAAAAAACCCGCTGCCTTCTCAGAGCCCAAGAGGCGGGCTGTAAAATACTCAACGGTTATGATATGCTGACCAGGCAGGCGAGGTACCAATACGAGCACTTTACGGGGAAAGAATTTCCCTCTTCCCTTGTTTCCCGGGTGTGGTTTTGAGGAACAGGGAGCAGGGGGATAGGCGGCAGGGGAATAGGGGGATATTAGTTATGGAACAGAACGAAATAAAAGAGATGGTCGGCCGGAAGGCTGTAGAAGCCCTGGTCAGAAGCGGCATGAAGCTGGGCCTGGGTACCGGCTCCACCGCCGTTCACGCGGTCGCCCATATAGGCGCGCTTATGGCGCGGGGGGAACTCCGGAACATACTGGCGGTTCCCACCAGCTTCCAGACCGTTATGGAATGCGAAAAATGGGGGATTCCTCTTTTTACCCTCAATTCGAAAGAGATAGCCGGCCGGCTGGATCTCACCATAGACGGGGCCGACGAAGTGGACGGCCAAAAGCGCCTGGTCAAGGGGGGGGGCGGCGCCCTGCTGGTGGAAAAAATCACCGCCTACGCTTCGGCCTCCTATGCCGTGGCGGCCGACGAATCCAAGCGGGTCGACAACCTGGGCCTGGCTTTCCCCGTCCCCCTGGAAGTCGTCCCCGAAGCCCGCCGCACCGTCACCCTCTCCCTGGAAAAGCTGGGCGCCCAGGTGGCGGTCCGGGAGGCGCTGCGCAAAGCCGGGCCGGTGATCACCGAACATGGCAACATCCTGCTGGACATACGGTTCAAAAGTCCGGTGGACCCCAGGGTTCTGGAGGCGGAGCTGAACCGCATCCCCGGAGTGGTGGAGAACGGCTTTTTTACCGGCCCTTGGGACGGGACGCTTAAAACCACCGTATTCATAGGCCGCCGGGACGGAAGCCTCACCGTCATGGAATAGCGCGTCATGGACAAGCACATCAATTTTTTTGAGCTCCAGAAGGCCGCCGAAAAGCCCGGCTGCCCCCTCTGCCGCATCGCGGCGGACCGGGCTCGGCGTTATATAGACAACATGCTCTTCGAGCATGTTTCCGACCGGGGCTTCAGGGCCCGCTACCGCGCCGCCGGTGGATTCTGCGGCTTCCACGCCCGGGGCCTCGAAGCCTTTCGGGACGGTCTCGCGGTAGCCATCCTGGGCAGGGACATTCTGGAAGACCGCATCGACGCCTTCAGGAAGCTGAAACCCTGGCGGCCCAAAAGCCCCTGCCCGGTCTGCGAGGAACAGGCCCGGATAGAAGAGGAATACCTGGGCTTCCTTGCCGGGACAGGGGAGGCCGGCCCGCAGACGGCGGAACCGGCAAAAGAAGAAAATGAATTCCGCGCCGTCTTCACCGCCTCCGACGGCCTCTGCGCCCCCCATTACGCGCGGCTCCTCCTTACGCCCAGGGGCAAGGCCAGATCCGTCCCTCTTTGGCTCAAAGACTTCCAGGAGACCAAATTCCGCGATCTCCTCGCCAGGGCGGGCCGGTTCATCGAGCTCTCGGCCTACGGCAGGCAGGAAGAATTCGCCTCCCTCCCCGAAAGCGACAAGCTTGTCTGGAAGGAACTGGCCCGCTCCCTCCGGGGCCCCGAAGCGTAACAAGCCTGCCGGGCGATGTGCGCCCGTACCCCGTTGCTTTATTCAGAGAAAAGGGTTTAATACCCCGGTGAACCATCGAACCGGAAGAACATACGAAAAATCGCACCTAGCTGTTGACGAAGTTCGCCGACTTTGCTCATACTTGCTCTCTGGTATGCCTTATGTATGCTATCTTATTGTATTATAAAGAATTAGTCAATTCTTATTTGCTCTCTATTGCTCTTTATATATCTCTGTTATGCACTAAAATTGATAACATAGTTGATAACATTTCCCCCTATTCTGGTAATAAACATAACCACTACTAACTAAAACATATATTTTCCCCTCTGGATCACCGAAGGTCAGAATTGCTCCGTTCCACTTCGCTCCACTATGCAATTTCTTCAACCCATCTACGCTACCCTTTTTGTGCCGCATTATCCGACTGTATAAAAGGCCGCTGTAAGCCGGGACAAAAACCCCCAACTCCGTCATTGTGTTAAATCTATCGCCTATGGAAAACACGGCAATCACCGCATGGCATTTACCCACAAAACCCCACCCGTGTTTTCAACATTTTCTCAAATCAGAAGACCGGGCCTTTTAGTCCCGCAGTTTCCGACTCATAAAAAGCATATATCCTAAATTCCTCCAAAATATAGTATACAAACCTGTCAACAACCAATAATACAGGCATTTTCTCCCCAATAGGGCCTTTTAGCAGTCATTTTGTCCGCTAGCCTCCTGGAAAACACCCGGACATACCCCTGTTTTGCAATTATCCCTTTTGGGGAGATTAGCTCTTGTATACTATATTAATATAGTATACACTGTACCTATGCCTATGCTGCCCTATCCCCCGGT
>JAISRW010000198.1 GCA_031273405.1 Treponema sp. | reverse complement strand
GTTGGAAAAGCGGTTTGTACGGACGATGGAAACACTGTCTAGGCAGCCGGGCAATTCGATATGGACAAGCGCGGGGAACCGCGCTGAGGCTAAAGCAATTTACAACATGCTGGGGAACGAAAAGTTCGACCGGGATGAAATAATCAAGGCGCACCGGAACGGGACCATCAAACGGATGGCTGACCAGCCGGTTATTCTTGCGGTACAGGACACGACCGGAGTGCGCGGTCATTGGGGGATTGAAAACACGCTGCATTACGTGCTTGACGTGGCGTTTGGGGAGGACGGCTCCCGGCTGAGGAAAGACAAGGGCCCTGAGAACATGGCTATTCTGAGGAAACCGGCCTTAACGGCAGCCCGTGCCGACACTGAAACGAAAAGCAGCATCATAGGCCGGAGAAAACAACTGGCATGGTCTGATGATTATCTTGAACGACTCCTTTTTCAATCGTCTCTGGTCTCAAATACCACCGATTCGGGGTAATTTATATGCGCTGGCCCTGAAGTGGCAGACGGCAGACGCAGGTGTCGTCGTTCAGTAGAAATGTCCCCCTGCGCTGCCGATTTCAAAAATTACGATGAAAAACCCCGTAGCCGAGATGGACGGGGACGAGATGACCAGGAGTTTGTTGCGCTTCGTACATAAAATCTGAAAAAATCGCCGATCAGGCGATTGCGAACCTTCGGTTCGATTTACCCTGCAAACTCCCAAAGCAGCCCCGAAAATCGTGGTTTTTGTGACTTTTTTTGCTAAAAAAGTCACAAAAACCTACAAGTGCAACAGGCTGCTAGAACACTTGCTCCGTAAGGATCTCGGTATGATCCGGAAAAATGGCCACCGTATGTTCCCAGTGGGCCGAAAGGCTTTCGTCGGCGGTCACCACGGTCCAGCCGTCTTCCAGGATTTCCACATCCCCGGTTCCTAGGTTGATCATGGGCTCAATGGCAATAACCATGCCCCCGGCGAGCTTCGGGTTGGGACCGCGGGGCACATTGGTGACCTGGGGATCCTCGTGGAGGGAGAACCCCACCCCGTGGCCGCAGAACTGGTGCACTACCCCGTAGCCCGCGGCCAGGGCATGGCCCTGAACCGCCCTGGCGATCTGCAGGAGCCGGTCTCCCGCCCGGGCCGCGGCTATCCCCTTTTCCAGACATTCCCTGGTCACCCGGGAAAGGTTATGGGCCGCGGGGCTCACCTTCCCCGCCTCCACCGTCACCGCCTGATCGCTTATATAGCCTCCCAGATCTATCCCGCAGTCCAGGGACACCAGGTCGCCTGAGGCAATCTTGCGCCGGGAAGGAAGGCCGTGGATCACCTCGTTGTTGATCGATATGCAGATGGCCGCCGGATAGGGGTTATCCTTGGGGCCGTAGCCTAAAAACACCGGCTTGCCGCCGGTCTTTTTGATCCAGTTCCTGGTCCAGCGGTCGATTTCTATGGTTTCCACGCCGGGTTTTACCAGAGGAACGAGTTCCCGGTACATAGCGCTCAGGAGCTTGCAAGAGGTCCTTATTCCTTCAATCTGCTTTTCGTTTTTTAACCGTATCACTGCGCCTTCCAGTTAAATATTAAGTTTCCGCCTGAGCCCGATGGCGTTGGGGAGTCCCGGGTCCCGCTTGAGAGCCTCCCGAAACACCCGGGCGGCCGCCCCTGTTTCCCCCAGGCGGATGAGGGTCTCGGCCATGGAACGCATCCAGCGCGCCTCGTCCCGGGGCTGAAAGCCCAATTCCAGGAGGGCCTCTATACACTCCACGTAGGTTTCGGCGTCCACCGCGGAACGAAGCTTCAGCCTGACCATCTCCTTAAGGAAGCCCTCCACTTCCTGCATAAAATGCTTAAAATAAGGCCGGCGGCGTTCTTCCCGTATAAGACCCAGGAAGAGAAAAAAGGACTCGTAGTACCTGTTCCGCTTGGCCAGTTCTTCGGCAAGGATATAGGTACAGTCCATCCAATCTTCCCGGTCCAGGTATTTTTCCATGGGAAAATCCAGCCCTCCCCCTTCCTGCCAGATCTCCAGGGCGGCGTCTTCCTCAAGATGGAGAAGCTCGAAAAAGATGAGCTTTGCCCGGCTTTCCGGATTGTCCGGCTGTTCCCTGAGGAAGGTCCGGTAATCAAAATGGTATTTCCGGGTAAAGCGGGCGTAGGCCCTGTCGTATTCAAAGCGCCGATCCCGATCGGAAAGGACTTCGTAGGCGGTCAGGAGATTCCGCATCTTCCCCGCCGCCTTATCCCCCGCTATATCCGGGTGGAGCCGCTTGGCCCGTTCCCGAAAGGCTTTCTTTATTTCCTCCGAACCGGCAGTCCGGGAAACTCCCAGAAGGCTGTAATAGTTTTCCACACCCCTACACCCCTCTACGCTCCAATCCGTTTGCCCAAGGCTTCCGCATGGGGGGGGTTGAGAATGATGTCGCTCCAGTTAACCAGCATGCCTTCTTTTTCCATGGCCTTCATGCAGTTTGAAAGGGCTTTGTTGATAAAAAGGAAGCCCTTTTTCTTGATAAAGGCGGCGCTTTTCTTTCCCCCCAGGCTGCTCCCGGCCGCCAAAATCCTGGACAGGGCTTCGGGCATTTTGCCACCCCAGAAGGAGGAAACTTCGGCGCAGACCACGATGTATTCATAGCCCGGAAGCCTGAAACCGTCTTCGGTCCAGGCGTCAATAATATCCGCCCTGTGCCCCATCGACTCTATTCCCTTGGCCAGGGATTTTACATACTCCGGAACCCTCCCGCGCTGGGCGGGGACGCTGACAATCGCTATTCTCATTTCATTAATCCTCGCTGTGATCCTCGCTGTAAAATAACAACCGGTTTGCCGGAACCGCCAGGCTCCTAGGAGCCTGTTGCACTTGTAGGTTTTTAAGGCTTTTTTAGCTAAAAAAGCCTTAAAAACCACGATTAACGGGCTCCTTACGCAGTTTGCAAGGTAAAAAACCGCCTTGCAGGCGGTT
>JAISRW010000090.1 GCA_031273405.1 Treponema sp. | reverse complement strand
TGTACCATGACCACGGTACCATGGAACAGTTTCACAGCGAACTGAAGACGGACATGAATCTTGAACGGTTTCCCTCCGGAAAATACGGGGCCAATCAAATCATACTGCTTATCGGGATGTACGCGTACAATGCGCTACGCGCCATTGGCCAGGCGCTCCTTAACGAGCAAGACCTGCTTCCCGTAAAGGTAAAACCGGGGACGGTACGGAAACGGCTCATTCATGTGATCCGTTATATCATACAGATAGCAGGGAAACTGGTCCGTCATGCGGGAAGGCTGGTATTCAAGATATACGATGGTAACGAATGGCTGCCGGTATTCAGAAAACTCCATAGGGCCTTTCAGGAATTATAGTAAAAAAACCGCGTATGTCTTTGTTCACGGGACAGGTGTCTTTAGGCAATGAGCATAAAGCCTTTATTCCATTGAAACCCGTCCACCCGTCCGAAAAACAATCCCAAAAACCAACAATCTATCCAGGATCATCTATACGCATCAACGACAAATTGCAAGTAACCGGCAAATCTTTTAAATAGCAAGTCATTTTGTACGGATTCAGGATTATTTTTAGTTCCAATTTTCATTTTTATAATTTATCATAATGTGGTTTCATGGCTTTTTTAACTAAAAAAGCCATGAAAACCACAAGCGCAATCGGATCGAAGGTCCGCGGCTGCTCTGTATCGTCCGTGGGGTTACCGCTTCTCGGAAAGATCTCCGGGGTTTAGCAACACCGCGCTGCCGTCGGAACGCTGGGTGACAATATACCCGTCGCTGAAGGCGATCCCTCCGTAGGGGTGGACGGTGACCGACGAGCGGGCCTGCCGGACCAGATCCGTATTGAACCGGGCCAGGTAGAGGTTGCCCCCCGAGGAGCTGACGGCGTAGAGATCGCTCCCGTTTGCCCAGAGCAGGCTCTGGGGGGAAATATCATCCTCTCCCTGTTTCACCATTTCCAGGGTATCCCGGTTTATCTCGATGAGCCTGACTGCGCCGCTGCCCCGGTTCTCCCCGGCAATGGCGATGATCTTTCCTCCCGAGAGGGTGAGGGTCCTGGCGTTTACCGTGTTGAGGGGTGAGCGTTTGACTTCCTGGCCGTTATCGGGGTTGAGTTTGACCACCCGGCCAAGGGATCCGTTGAGGCTCAGTATAGAGGCGCCCAGGATTCCTTCAACGGGAGTCTGCTCGAGATTCTCCTGGTTGATCATGGCCTGCTGATCCCTGGCAATCTCCTCGCGGTCCTGCCGGGCTTCCTCGGCTTTTTGATCCGCGAATTCCTGGGTCTCTTCCGCCTCCTGCTTCCGGTCTTCCAGGTCTTCTTCCCGCTGATCCAGCTGCTGATCTTTTTCGTCCGCTTCTCTTTCCTGCTGCCGGGCCGCTTCTTCCCGCTGATCCAACCGCTCCTGGTTGGCGTCGGGCTGCCGGCGCTCCTGGGCAACCTGCTGCTGTTCCTGCTGGGCCCGCTCCCGCTGCCGGGCCGCCTCTTCCCGTTCCCGGGCTATTCTCTGCTCTTCTTCCCTGACGGCTTCTCTCTGCACTTCGGCCTGCTGGCCCGCTTCTTCGGACTGCCTCTCCTTCAAGTCTACCATGCCCTGGCGGGTATCCACGCCCCGGTCAGGCTCCTGGCGGAGCTGCTCGGTTACCCTGGAATCGGTGATAGACGTGGTGTCCACGGCATTGAGGGGCCCGGCGCTTCCCATGCCCAGAGGGACGAGCATCAGGGTCCTTCCCGGCCATTCATCGTAGCGTATGGAAAGGCCGGTTTTCTCCCGGCTCAGGTTTTCCATGACCGAACTTTTGTAGCGGGAACCAAAATACTCCCAGTCCTCCCGGTACACGACATTGTAAACCGTAACATATTCCGCCAGGAGGGCGGCGTCCCTTTCGGAATAGCCGTAAGCCCCTTCGAGGTAGCCCTGGAGGATGAGCCTGAGGTTCCTGATGTGGTCAACCCCGACATCCGCCCCGAGGCCGAAAACATCGGCGTCAAGCTTGGTTCCGTCGCCCGGGGACACCGAGTGAATCACGAAATAACGGCTGCTTATCCCGGTGCGGTCGATGTTGTTCCTCACCATGACGCCCTGGGAATACCCTATGGCGCGGATTTGGGCTCTGGTTTCTATCCTGGAATAAGGACCCTCATAGTTGATGAATTCCACCGACCCCAGATTCCCCAATTCGTCGCGGTTAACCTGGGCGTGGGCCGGAAAGCTTATAAATAGAATCCCCGCTAAACATAAAATATATAGAATCCGAAAGGGAACGCCGTTTTTTTTCATTTCCCACTCCTTCATATTTTTGGAATTGCCCGCTTTACTTAAGTATAACCATTTTTCGTAATTAAAAAAGAGAGGGGAAGGATATGCCGCAGGTGATAGGGAAGGGCCGGCAGTTTGTTGCGCTTCGCGCATAAAACCTCAAAAACCGCCTTGCAGGCGGTTGCGAACCTTCGGTTCGATTTACCGTACAAACTCCGTTCGAACCTTTGGTTCGCGGACGCCCATTTATCGCGGTTTTTAGTTACGAGCCTCCTTTAGAAACAATACCAGGGGCAGATGATCGCTTAAGCCTTGGCCGGTTCGGGAAAGATACGAGCCGGGATATCCTCTGGAATTAACAAAGGGCGTCTCGTTAACGACGCGGCAGCTTTCAAAATCCCAGCCTGTTCCGTCAAAAAAGGCGTCGTTCAGCAAAAGATGGTCGATAGTTTCCCACGTTTCCTTATAGTAATAGGAACCGCCCTGGAGTTCCCGGCCCCAGGGGGAATAGAGCACGGGTCCGTCGGCGTACCGGGTCCGGGGCGGTTTTTCCCCGCTCAGGATAAGGCAGTCCTCCGGGCTTCCTGCTTCCCCAAGCGCCTCCTCAGGGAGCAGGGCGCAGACGGTATTTCTGCGGTAAAATTCATCGTAGTTTTCGTTGAGGTCGCCCATGACAATCGCCGGGGTGAGGGGTTCGTCCCGGAGGATCTCCGCCAGGCGGCGCCTCACAATCCGGGCCGAAGCGCGGCGCATCGCCTCAGTGGCGTCTTCTCCCCCAAGCTTGGACTTCCAGTGGCAGAGGAACACCATCAGGGGTTTCCCCTGGGGCTCTATCCGTATTTCCAGGACCGGCCTCGGGGCCGTCCCGCCGCTTGAACGTATCGAGTGGACCCTGGCGGAAACCAGCGGGAAGCGGCTTAAGAAGCCCAGCCCCAGAGACGAGCCGGGAATGTTGGCGAAAAAAGCTTCGGTATAGCCCGATTGAGCGAGAGGCCCCCGGGCCAGGTCTTCCAGAATCCCGAGGTTTTCAATCTCCACCAGGGCGATTAAATCGGGAGCCCCTCCTCCGGTTAAGCGGGGAATGGCCGCGGAAAGAGCATTAAGCCTGGCGGCGTATTTTTCCCCGTTCCACCCCGCGGCGCCGCGGTAGTCGCCGTATTCGTTCCCGGTTTCTTCCCCGTCAAAAAGGGCCTGGACGTTCCAAACCGCCGCCGAAAAGACCGCCGGGGTTTCCCGCCCCTGATCCTGGCGGCATGCCGTTACCGATACAACGGCGATGCTCCCGGCCAAAAAAAGAAGCTTTCCTATGAGGCTTTCCCACAATTTCAGTTTTGGGGAAGGCGCCTTAATTGTACATGAACAAGCGGGCCGGACGTTAGTCCGATTAAGACCGCTTTCCCGGAAGCCTTTCCCGTGGAAAGGCAGGTTCGCGCCAACCAGGTTTTGGAAAACGCTCTTTATGCCTTTGAGCATTTGTTTGTGTGTCATAAACGCCTCCTCACCCCTCTATACGGGTCCGGGATGGAAAGCGCTTCGGAATTCGGCCGGTTTTTCTAAAAATTCCGGGCAATTGTTCCTTTACCGCTGATTTTCCTGTTTAAAGCCCTGGGAGAAGCGTTGCTGAAGGCTTTCCATCTGCTTGGAGGATGCAATGCCGAAGTTGTCCAGAACATTGGAATCAAACTGATCGAAACCGACATTGCCGGCTTCAAGTTCACAGAACATATTTGCCATATAGACCGCATCCACCAGGTCCTTGTAGACAGGCGGGGCCGAGGCAGGATCGTGGTGGAAACGTATGGCGGCTACCAGCCCTTCGGGGAAATTCCATTTTTCCGCCACCCGGGCGCCGATTTCGGCATGGTTCATCCCTGCCGCAAAATCCTCGAAGGTGGAGGAGGGCAGGTTTTTTTCGACGCAGAAATTTTTGATCTTGTTTAACAGATCCGGATGCACGTTGGAAAAGATGATTTTGCCCATGTCGTGGAGTATGCCCCCCACATAGACGTCGTCCAGGAGATTCCGGTCTTTGCGGAAATTCTTGATGAGGTTATAGGCGTAAAAAGCGGTCTTGTAGGAATGTTCCCAGAGCCTTTTCTTGTCCGCCGTATCATCGCCCAGGATTTTCTGGGTCCCATAGGAATAAAGGAGGTTTTTTATACCCCGCATACCTACCATCTTAACCGCTTCGGAAATACTGTCCACTCGTTTGGAAAGCATGTATTGGGCCGAATTGACGATCTTAAGGAGATCCGCGGTAAGGGCCGGATCCATGGAAATCTGCCGGGCGATATCGGCCATCTCCGAATCGGGATCGTTGATAAGCTTCTGTACGATGAGTATGTTTTCGGGGAATTGGGGCAGGGAATTGACATTGTTCACGATAGTAGAAGACAGAACCGAAAGGTTTTCCACCCTGGTTTGATCCAGGGGGATGACGATCCGGGCTATGGTTTCTTTTTCGGTTCCGATAATGTCAAAACAGTCCTCGTCGAGGTCCATCTTTTTCAGCATCAGCACCAGAATGACCAGACCCAGGCCGGCGCCCTCCGAATCGTCCAGCACCTGGCCCAGGGCGTCTTCCAGGTTTTCGTACTGCCGTGACCGGGCCAGCTTGTCGTGGATGCGGATAAGCTCGGTTTTGGTCGCCGCCGCGTTGTTCCGCACTTCCACATAGATAATATTGTTTTTTATTTGGAGCATGAGCTTGATATAGAGGCCTTTTTCCTTTTGAAGCTGGAGATAATGGGCAATATTGCTCAGGGTGCTTTCCTTAAACGAGCTCATTCCCAGTTTGTAATCTTCAGGATCGCTCAGATCCAGCCCGCGTTCAATGAAATAAACCCGCTTGGTATTAGCTTTTTTCGCGTTAACTGCCAGTTCCTGGACGCAATAAACGATATAATCTTTCAGCTTTTCCTGATCCACTTGCTTTAGGAAAACCGTAATAACCTGCTCAATATAAACCTCGATTTCATGAGGCAGGGTAAACGTCGTTATCGTCAGCGGTATACCGGATTGAACAGCCTTTTTTACTTTGGCTTCGTCAACAACCAATTCCTGTGTTGCAGCCATAAACCTTCCTTCACAGGGGAAAAATTAAAGTATCGCAACTACTCAGGAAGGGGCTAACGCCCCGGTGAAAAAGCCTTTTTCGCTGCTTTGCATTAGACGAGGGGCTGCACCCCTCCACCCGAAAAAAACTACGTTTTATTTCGGGCCGCCTCTCATGAGACGAGGGGCTGCACCCTTCCGCCGTTATCGGCTCCTAGGCGCCTGAATAGTTACAAACCATCAAACCTACGGCGGCCGGACAAGCGCGGTCTGTTTCCCAAAACCGCGCACAAAATCGTCACAGACCCTGAAAGCATGGTCATGAATCGGGATTTTTGCATAAGGAGCTTTTCCCAAAACTCGGTTAGTTTTGGGAAAAGCTTCCGAAAAAGCGGCCTAAAGTCCGCTTTTTCATTTAAATTTCAAGGTTGCTTTCCCAAAACTGAAGTTTTGGGAAAACCTC
>JAISRW010000061.1 GCA_031273405.1 Treponema sp. | reverse complement strand
GGAAACAGGTTAAATGTAAACTTGAACAATCTGCTTATGGTTTCCCGGCGTGAACTTGCCGTGATGAATCACCTGCATCTTATTACCGCGCACAGGGAACTGACAAAAACCGGCAAAATGGTGGCGGATATTAAGCTGCTGATAGCCGACCGCAAAAGAGGTATCAAAAAGAAAAAATCAAAGCTAACGAGGAAGCCGGATTATCCAAAAGTACATTCGGATATCAATAAATAACCCCCGTTAGATCAAAAATACCCCCTTGAGGCGTTAGGCTGTCGGTATGGAAAGCGGCAGCCTTTTTTTACCCCTGGAAAACAAACAGGGCGAAATACCGAAACGGATTCAGCTCCTTCCCCCCGGCCCGACTATTGTGGGCCGTGACGGGCGGCAGTGGATCATGCAAAACGCCGGGGCGGTAGCCGCCGCTTCCAACGCATGGCTTCCCAATCATTCTATAGATGAAAACCACGCGGTGGATCACAAGGCCCCAAAGGGGGAAGCCTCCCCGGCCTTCGGCTGGTTTTCCAATATTACCGCAGAGGCCAACGGATCGGTGTGGGCCGATGTGGAGTGGACAAAACGGGGCGCCGAGGCGGTAGCCAACCTTGAATACCGGTATATATCCCCGGTGATCCTCCACAACGAAAAAGGCGAAGTTACCTCCATCCTCCGGGCCGCCCTGTCCAACAGCCCCAACCTCGACATCAAGTCACTTAATTCTGACACGTCAGCAACGCTGACGCTGCCGGCAAGCCCGGCAAAGGAGAATAACGATATGGATAAAATTCTTGCGGCCCTCGGTTTGCCCGCGGCCGCAACGGAAGATGAGGCGGTCGCCGCGATCACCGGCCTAAAGACCAGCCTCAATTCGGCCAAGCCCCAGGCGGTAGACCTGGCGGCCTACGCGCCTAGGGCGGATCTCGCCGCCATGGAAAGCCGGGCTGTAACGGCGGAAAAACAGCTTGCCGACCTGAACGCGGCTAAGTTCAAGACCGAGGTGGAAGGCGTGATTGACCGGGCCGTCAAAGACCGGAAGATCGCCCCCGCAAGCAAAGATCAGTACCTGAGCCTTTGCTCCACCCCGGAGCAGCTTGAAAACCTCAAAAAGGCTTTTGCCGCAAGCCCCGCGGTTATCGGCGAAGGAGCCCAGGCCCCCGGCGGCACACCCCCGGGAAGCCAGGCGTCCCTCAACGCCGAGGAAGCGGAGCTTGCGAAGAGCGCGGGCTACACCGCTGAGGAGTGGAAAAGAATTCAGGAGGCCGCGAAGTAATTTTACCTCCCTGTAAAATTACTTCGCCGAGTTTCCTTTGGAAACTCATCATTCCGCCATCCATGGCGGATTTAAGGAGAATAAAGTGATTATCAAGAACGAAACTTTACAAGCCCTCCGCACCATGGTGCGGGGGGAGTTCGCCAGCCAGTTGGCGGCAATGGAAGCCACCCCCCTCCACCGGGTGGTGGCGACCCTCGTGCCGTCCAATACGGCCAGCAACACCTACGGCTGGCTGGGGCAGTTCCCCCAGCTCCGGGAATGGATCGGCGACCGGGTTATCAGGGACATCAAGGAAGCGTCATACGCCATCGCCAACAAATTGTACGAAGGCACCCTGGGGGTCAAGCGGACCGATATTGAGGATGATAACCTCGGCATCTACCGCCCCCTGGTGGCCGCCATGGCAAAGGAGACCCTGGACTTCCTTGACCGGAATATCGCGGCCCTCCTCAAGAACGGGTTTTCAACCCTCTGTTTTGACGGCCAGAATTTCTTCGACGTTGATCATCCGGTGTACCCCAACACCGACGGTACCGGGGACGCGGAGGGGGTTTCCAATTACGTGGGCACCCTCTCAGGCGAGGGCGCCGACACCGGGAAGCCCTGGTTCCTCCTGTCCCTGTCCGGCCCTCTCAAGCCCCTCATCCTCCAGCAGCGGAGCGCCCCCGAACTTGAGGAAATCACCGACACCAAAAACGATTCGGTCTTTATGAAGGACCAGTACCTCTACGGCGTCCGGTACCGGGGCAGTTTCGGCTACGGGTTCTGGCAGCAGGCGGTGGCCAGCAAGGCGCCCCTTACCGCCGCGAACTATGAAGCGGCGCGGCTGCGGATGCTCACCTTCAAGCGGGACGGCGGTGATCCCCTGGGCATTGTCCCCACCCACTTAGTGGTAGACCCCGCCAACGAATCCGCGGCCCGGAAACTGCTGGAAATGCAGCAGGATTCCTCCGGCGCGTCCAACCCCAACTACCACACGGCGGCGCTCATCGTCTCCCCGTGGCTGGCGTAAAGGAGGAAGGATAAATGGCTGTTAATAAAAAACCACAAGAAAATATTCCCCCGGCTGCCGGGGAACATCCGGTTTCGGATGATACACAGCCGGTGTCCCCTGCGGCCGCGGGGGATACCGCTACGGGCGGCACTCCCCCGGCGCCGCCTGATCCTCCCGGCCCGCCGGCAAAAACGTTCCCGGTCAAACTGCGGCATAAAACCCCGCATCCCCATTACCGCCGGGCGGGGCTGGTACTGACCGGCCAGTTCAAGTCCTATAAGGTAACCGGGGATCAGTTTGAGATCCTCAAAAAAGATACCTGGGTGGAAATCAAAAAATGACCCCTCTTATGTCGGTGGAGGAACTGGAAGCCCGGCTCCCGGCCAATTCCCTGCCCCTGAACGGGGACGGGGAACTTGACGCCACCCGGATAACCCTTGCCCTCCAGGAGGCCACCGGGGTCATTGTGGCGCACCTTCCCTGGCTCCTTGACGCCGCCGGGGAAGTGGCCCTCCCGGTTCCTCCCCGGTTCGCCGACGCCCTTGCCGGCATCTGCGCCGATACCGCCCTGTACCGGCTCACCGACCGGGTGAGCTCCCATGAGGATGACCGGGACCGCTATGCCGCAAACATGAAGCTCCTGGACAAAATAGACCGGGAGTATCAGGGCGGCCTTTCCGGCCCGGATTACCAGGAGGCCGGCATCGTCGCGCCTTCGGAAGAAGAAGGGATTGACGACAGCCGGTACTTCAAAAAGGAGGGGCCTCTCTGATGGCAGGCGCGGCGGTAAGCGTCGGCCTTTCGGAAATCGAAGGGCTGGCAAGAATACTTAACGGGGTAAAACTTTCCTCCCAAGACCGGGTCCAGCTTCTGGAAAATCTCGGCGCGGAATTGGAAAGCCAAACCCAGGAACGGTTTGACACAAAAAAAGATCCCGAGGGGAAGCCCTGGCAGGCCCTGGCGCAGAAAACCCGCGACTACTACCGGGAGCATTTCCCCCAGGCCCAGCCGCCGCTGGTAATAGACGGCGGCCTCCGGGACAGCATTGAAAGCCAGGTAAGCGGCTGGAGCGTTCTGACGGGGGCCACAAAAATTTACGCGGCCATCCACCAGTTCGGCGGGGAGATTGTGCCGAAAAAAGCCGGAGCCTTATTTGTACCGGGCTACGGAATGCTGAAAAAGGTCACGATCCCCGCCCGGCCCTATCTCGGCATTTCCAGCGAAAACGCCGCGGATATTGTTTTAAATGTCCAGCGGTTTTTAGCGGGGCAGTTCAAATGAGCGTTGTTAGGAATAGTTCAATAATAACTTGAACAGTTAGTTTAAATATGCTGCAATGTTTTCATCAAACAAACGAGGAGTGAAAGCATTGATAGCAGAACGGATTCAGCGAATGATACCGCTATTGGACGAACGGCAAAAGCGATTATATTTGGCGAACGAAGCAATGTCGTATGGACGCGG
>JAISRW010000019.1 GCA_031273405.1 Treponema sp. | reverse complement strand
GGTTCGATGGTTCGCAGTCGAAGAAGTTTTTGCTGGAAGCCCAGGTTTTACCTTGTCATATCCAGGTAATTTATAAGATTTGAGATACAAAGAAGGAGATACCACTCAGCCGCCTGCGGGGGATAGCCTCGCCACTACCGTGGCGCAATCGGCGGAATGGAGGGGCTTTTAGCCCGGAAGGGGCTTGCCCCTCAATGAGCCGATTGGGAGCGGGGCGGTGGCGACAGCCCCCTTTGTGAGGGACCCGCAGGGTCCCCAAGCACCGGAGAACAAGAAAAGTTCTGAAATCACGCTGCGACTGAATAGTTACGAAAAAAATATGTGAAAAAAACCATTTACAAAAAAAGAAATCCATGGTAAAATAATTATATGGCGAAAATATTGAATCTTGCCCACCGCGGCTTCAGCGGAAAGTATCCGGAAAATACCCGGCGGGCTTTTATGGCCGCCATTGAAGAAGGGCGTTGCGACGGGGTTGAGTCGGATGTGCATCTTTCCTCCGACGGGGAGCCGGTGATTATCCATGACGCGGTTCTGGGGCGGACCAGCAACGGTTCCGGGGCGGTGGGGGATCACCCCCTTTTGGCGCTCCGGGAACTGGATATCGGCTCCTGGAAGGGGCAGGAATTCGCCGGGGAGAGGATTCTCCACTTGGACGAACTACTGGAAATCGTGCTGGAACACCATATCCTTCTGAATCTGGAAATCAAAAACTATGATATTTTTTATCCGGGGATTGAGGAAAAGGTGATTGGCCGGATCAAGGCCCTGGGGGCGGAAAAGGCGGTTTTTCTTTCATCGTTTAATCATATTTCCATGAAGAAGTGCAAAGAGATTGATGCGTCAATTATAACGGGCCTTCTTTACGGTTACCCCATGCTGGATGCGGCCTCTTATGCCGGGAGCCACGGCATTGACGCCATCCATCCCCGGGTGAGCTGCCTGGCCTACAGCCCGGAGCTTGCGGCGGAGGCCCGCGAAAAAGGGCTCAAGGTGAATGTCTGGACCGCCAATATGGAAGAGGAAATCCGTTTCTGCATAGGCCGGGGCGTAGACAGCATCATTTCCAACTATCCCGACAAACTAGGGGCTATATTGGACGAAAGCCGGAATTAACCGGTATTTAACGGTCTTTTAATCATAGAGTGTTTCCACAGTTGTATATTGATATAAAGCCTTTCCCGGGAATCGGTTAGTGCGAACCTCCGGTTCGATAGGCAAGGCTCAGTATGATAGAACAGGAGGATAGCTTTGAGTGTACCGAAGACAAGCGAACAAAAATTTACTCCGGCGCCATACCTTTTTTTGCTGCCCTGTTTGATCGTTTTCGGCATATTCGTCTTTTTCCCCTTTGTTAAAACCGTATTGTATTCTTTCACCCTCACCAACAGCAGAGGGCAGCCGGTGGAATTCGTCGGGCTTGAAAACTATATCAAACTGTTTACCAGCCCCGCGTTTTACAACAGCCTGAAGCTTACCCTCATTTTCGCGCCCATGGTGTGCATCCCGACCCTCCTGGCCTCCTATTTTCTCGCCGCCCTGGCCAACACCAAAATGAAGGGGAGCCGGATCTACGAGGTGATGTACTCCCTGCCCATGGCGGTGGCCTCCGCCCCGGCGGCGGCGATCTGGTTCATCCTGCTGACCTCGGGCAAGAGCGGGGTGGTGAATTTCCTCCTGGGCGCGGAAATACGCTGGCTTCTGGACGCCAGATACGCCCTTTTCGGCGTGGCCTTCGTAACGGTCTGGCTGAACGTGGGGGCGGGGTTTATCTTCCTCCTCACGGGTTTCCGCAACGTGCCGGACGAACTCCTGGAGAGCGCCCGGATCGACGGGGCGGGGTACTTCAAGCGGCTCTTCAGCATCATCACCCCCGTGGCCTCCCCCCAGATCTTTTTTGTGATCTTCCTCAATATTATTGTGTCCTTCCAGGCCTTCGCCCAGATACGGCTCCTCACCCAGGGAGGGCCCAGTTATTCCACCAATGTGCTGGTCTATTCGATCTATCAGGCGGCGATTCGGGACTCCCGGTTCGAGACCGCCTTTGCCCAGTCCATGGTTCTTTTCGCGATCATCCTTGGGATCACGATTGTGCAATTCAAGACCGAAGACAGGATGGTGTTTTACCAATGAGCGGGAAAAGAACGGCCCGAAGCGCCTTTGCGTTTATGCTGAAGCTGTTTATCGGCCTTATCATCATCTCGCCGATCCTCTTCGGGTTTTCCTTTAGTTTCATGTCTTCCTCGGAACGGGCGGAGGTTCCCCCCCGGTTTCTCCCCAGGGAACCGGTGACCTATACCTACCAAAGGGCCCTGAACCAGGTCCCGATTATCCGGTTTATGGCCAACAGCCTCCTTGTCTGCGCCATTATCATTGTGGGGCAGGTCATCACCTGTAGTTTCGCCGCCTATGCCTTTTCTTTTTACCGGTTCCGGGGGAGCAAGCTGATTTTTATGGTTGTCCTGGCTACCATGATGATCCCTGTGGACGCCATCATCATCGCCAATTACCTGACCATTTCCCAGTTCCGCCTGAACGACAGCTATATGGGCCTGGTGGCCCCCTATTTGACCTCCGCCATGGGGATCTTCCTGATGCGCCAGTTTTTTCTGACTATCCCCAAAGAACTCCACGAAGCGGCAATCATCGACGGCTGCCGGGATCTCCGCTTTTTATTTAAGATCGTGCTTCCCATTTCCCAGCCCGCCATCGCCTCCCTGGGGGTGTACATATTCATTCAGACCTATAACCAGTTCCTCTGGCCCCTTTTGGTAACCAATTCCAACCGGATGCGGACCGTCCAAATCGGCATGAGCATCCTGAAAGAGGCGGAGGCGGTGGACTACGGGATCGTCCTCGCCGGGGCGGTGTTGATCCTGATCCCTTCGGTACTGGTGTTTGTTATAGGCCAAAAGTATCTGGTCAAAGGCATGACCGCCGGCGCGGTAAAGGGGTAACCGGGAAGCATTGGGGATTTGAATAGTTACAAGCGAGGTATAAAACGGTTTTGTATAAGACCGAAATAATATGTTGAGGAGAAACAAATGAAAAAAAGCGTTCTGATTATGCTGGCGCTGGTTTTAACCATCGCCATGCTTTCCTGCCAGCGCAAAGACAGCCGGCAGGCCCCGGAGGCAAAGACAAGGGTAGTTTTCTGGCATGCCATGGGCGGAAAAAACGGCGAAGCCATAACCAAATTGATCACCGAGTTTAACGCCTCCCAAGATAAGATTGAAGTGGAAGACCAGTATCAGGGCACCTATGACGATGCCATCACCAAGATTCGGGCCACCCAGAAGGGCGCCGGGCCGGACGTTATGCAGCTCTACGATATTGGAACCCGCTGGGCCATTGATTCGGGTTATCCCCTGAAGATGCAGGATTTTATCGACCGGGATAAATACGATATTTCCGACTATGAGCCGAATATCTTGGCCTACTACACCCTGGACGGAGAGCTTTATTCCATGCCCTTTAACTGCTCTTCTCCGGTGATCATCTACAATAAGGAAGCCCTGGCCAAGGCGGGGCTGGACCCGGCAACCGCCTTTGCCACCATGGACGCCTGCCTTGAGACCGGCAGGAAGCTCAAGGCCGAGACGGGTTTGAGCGGTTCATTTACCAATTACAGTTGGGTCTTTGAGCAGCTTGTCTCTATCCAGGATAAGGATCTTCTGGACAACGGCAACGGCCGCTTGGGAAAGGCCGCCCGGATTACCGGTTCCGACGCCCTCCTCAATGTCTTCACCAAGCTGCGGACCATTTATAGCGATCCTTCCAACCTCCTCTTTGGCAAGGGAACCGCGGAATCCAAAAACCAGTTTGCCAACGGCAGCACCGTGGGCTATATCGTGGATTCTTGTTCCATCTATACCGACGCTACCGCCGCGGCGGGGGGGAAATTCTCCGTCGGCTTTGCCCCGGTTCCCAAGGTTAACCCCGGTGACAGCGGCGGCGTCTCCGTGGGCGGCGGCTCCCTCTGGCTCATGGACAACGGCGATTCCAAACGGGCCGACGCGGCCTGGGAATTTGTCAAATTCGTAACCGGCGCGGAAAAACAGGCCCAGTGGTCCATGGATACGGGGTATCTCCCCATCAGGAGATCCGCGGTGAATTTGCCGGTTTATCAGGATTTCATCAAGAACGTGAATCCCGAACTGATCGTCGCCATTGAGGCGTTACGGAATTCCAAGCCCTCCTGCGCGGGGAGCGTTATGGGGGTGTTCCCCAAGGCCCGGGTCATCATCGAGAACGAGGTGGAAACCATGGCCAACGATCCTTCGGTTACCCCCCGGCAGGTGGTAGACCGGATAGTCAGCCAGATCAACGAAGAACTGACCCTGTATAACCGGACAAATTAGAGCCGTGGTTTAGCTTTTATGGTTCGAAGGGAGCGGCGTCTTAGGGCCGTTCCCTTTTTTTCAGCCCGGGGAACGGCGGTTGTTGGGCTTTTACTTTATCCGCGTCAGTTCCAGTTCAAACACAACAAAGCTGTTGGGGGGGACAAGCTGGGCGCCTCTTTCGTTTGCCAGCCCCCTGTCCCCAAAGGCAAGCTCCGGGGGTATGAAGGCAATGCGTTTTTCCCCGATCTTCATGTCCCTGAGGGACTCGTCCAGGCCGGGAAACATTGCGCCGATCTGGAATTCCTGGGGGCCGCCGTGGATATCGGAATTGTCGAAGGTCCATCCCGAAACAAGAGACGCCTTATAGCCGGCCAAGACGATTTTCCCCGGCAGCGGTTTTTCGCCGCTCCCTTCTTTTTGTATGACGTATCGTATCCCTGAGGGGCTTATAACGGCGGCGGGATATTTCTCCCGGATTTCCGCGAGCTCCGCATCCCGCTGGGCTTTGTTCCTGGCGGCAACCGCGGCGGCGGCGTTCTTCACCAGGCCGTCGAAGACAGCCTGATCCGCCTTAAAAGCGTTCGCCCCGTAGCCGTTCCGTATGATGGAGATCCGGTTGATTTTGTCGCCCTGCCGGATGGCGTTGACCACATCCTGACCCTGGACCACCCTGCCGAAAACCGTATGCTTCCCGTCGAGATGGGGGGTGGCCGTGTGGGTTATAAAGAACTGGCTGCCGTTGGTTCCGGGACCGGCGTTGGCCATGGACAGGATTCCCGGCCCGTCGTGCTTAAGGGTAGGATCGAATTCGTCGGGGAAGCGGTAGCCGGGGCCGCCTGTGCCGTCGCCCAAGGGGTCTCCTCCCTGGATCATAAAGTTCTGAATCACCCGGTGGAAGTTAAGGCCGTCGTAAAAAGGCTTCCCCCCGGCTATCCTCATCTTGCCTTCGGCCAGGGCGACAAAGCTGCAAACCGTAACGGGGGTCTTCTGGAATTCCAGGCGGACCACGATATCCCCCCTGGCGGTGTTGATCCGGGCGAAAAGGCCGTCCCCGAGAGCGTCGTCCCCGGGGGCGCCGAAGGCGGATTCGCAGAGGAACGCCAGCAGCAGCGCCCCGACGCCGGCGCAAAAAGTTCGTTTCCCTTTAAAATGTGCTATTGTTTTCATATTTCAGCTTACTACATTTTCGGTAGATTTTTCAATCCAAAGCCATAATACCAAAGCCATAATAGTTTGGTTAGACTAAAACCATGGATAACTAAACGACCGCCGCCTAAAGGCGGTGGGTTTTTTAGCGGCTGAAAGCCGCTTTGGGGCTATGCAAGAAAGCGCTGATGGGACATAGTAAATTTAACATGCTTGCGCCTTTTAGAAACATCTACCGACCCAACGCCAAAGTAGCGCGGTTTTTGTGTGTTCTGGCCCTTTCCGGAATTGCCTATGGGTTGTACCGGGGGATTCAGGATAATTACCTTGCTGAAATCGTCCATATTACCGCCTTTGAACGGGGGATTGTGGAATTCTTCCGGGAAACCCCGGGGCTCCTGGTAGTATTACTGCTGTCCCTTATGTACCGGTTCAGTGACAGCCGGATTTTCAAGATCGCCGTCGGTTTTATGACCGCCGGAGTCATAGGGCTTCTGCTCTCCAGCAGCAACGCCTATCTGGGAAGCAAATTTTTCGTGGTCCTTTTCATGGTGGTTTTCAGTGCCGGGGAACATATCATCATGCCGGTGCGGACCACCATTTCCCTGGATCTGGCGAAACGCGAAAAGGCCGGGGCTTCCCTGGGAATAACCGGCGCCATTAACCAGGTGGGGCATATCGTCGGGTTTGTGGTAGTCACGGGACTCTTTTTTGTTTTCAGCCGCCTCGGTTTTAAGCGGACCGACATTATACCCTTCAGGGTTGTGTTCGCCCTGTCCGTAGCCCTGATGACAGCTTCGGTTCTGGTTGTTCTGGCCCTTCAGGAGACGCGCCTCAAGTCCGAGCGGCGGCGCTTTTATTTCGCCAAAAAATTCTTCAAATATTATATGCTGGAAGTTTTTTACGGTGCCAGGAAGCAGATTTTCCTCACCTTTGCCCCCTATGTGCTGATCCTCCAGTACGGAGCGGATACTTCCATTATTTCCTTCCTCCTGGCGATCACCGCGGGTTTCGGGATTCTTTTCAGCCCCCTTATCGGGCGGATCATCGACAAGCTGGGCTATAAATTTGTCATGGTCGCCGATACCCTCATCCTGATTGCGGTCTGCCTTTTATACGGTTTCGCCCACCGTATCTTCTCCCCCAGGACGGCCTTCATAGTGGTCTGCGTCAATTATATACTGGATTCCATCATTTCCCTGGCCAGCATGGCAAGCAATATCTATGTCCAGAGGATAGCGTCAAGCCAGGACGAGATCACCGCCACCCTTTCTACAGGAATCTCGGTCAACCATGTTATCAGCATTTTCATCGCCCTTACCGGAGGCTGGATCTGGAAGGTTACCGGTATCGAAGTGCTCTTTTCCCTCTCCGCCTTCCTGGGCCTCCTCAACAGCGTCTACGCGGCCACGATTAACAGGAACGAGGAAGTAAAAAACAGGCCCTGATTACAGAGCTTTTCCCAAAACTCGGTTAGTTTTGGGAAAGCCTCTACAGCCTCGCGATTTTCTCCAAAGTAAATCCTAAGCCAACGGCATTGTATCAGGAGGCCCCCCAAGCCCTTTCTTAATTTCCGTTCCCTGTAGGTTTTTGTGGCTTTTTTTGCTAAAAAAGCCACAAAAACCACGATTATTGGACATCCGCGAACCCGACATCGCTGATTTTCAGACAATCTGCCCCTATTCCCTATCCCCTGTTGACTTCCGAGGGCAATCCTGTAGATAATATAATTACTTGCGGCCTTAGGATGCGGCAAACTCTCCAGGCTGAGGCGGCGTTATGCAAAAAAACAAAAACGGGCCGGTCATTAAATCCGGGGTTCTAGCCGTAATCATCGCTGCGGGGGCGGCGACTTTTTTTTCCTTCTGGGGTATTAAGTTTGTCCCCGAAAGCCGCTCGGGCATACTGGGCCTGGCCTTCCTGGGCGCGGGCCTTATCCTGGCTGTGTCGTTCCTGGTTTTCCGCCTGGCGGCGGCCTCCCCCCTGGGGAAATCCCTGGAGGCTATGGAGAAAAACGCGGCAGGGGACCTTTCCTGTTCGGTAGGTCTCAAGGCCCCGGGAGAACCGGGGCGCATCGCCCGCGCTTTCGACGCCCTGGCGGACAGCCTCCGCCAATTGGTGGCGACCATCGAAATCGAGGGCGAAAACCTGGACGATGTGGGCTTCGAGCTTATTTCCCGCATGGGCGAAACCGCCGGGGCCGTTGGCGAGATCAGCGCGGCTATAGCGGCAATTAAGGAGCGTACCGGCGTCCAGATCGCTTCGGTGCGGGGAACCAACGCCGCCATGGAACAGATCACCGCCAACATCGCGGGGCTTAACGATCAGGTGGAAATCCAGAGCGAAAGCGTGGCCCAGTCATCGTCGGCCATTGAAGAGATGCTGGCCAACATCAGCTCGGTGGCCAGGATTTGCCAGGCCAACGCCGACAATGTGGAACGCCTGGCGGAAGCCTCCGGCGTGGGAAGGACGGGGCTTGAGGAAGTGGCCCATGACATTCAGGAAATAGCCAGGGAATCCGAAGGGCTCCTGGAAATAAACGGGGTTATCCAAAACATTGCCAGCCAGACCAATCTGCTTTCGATGAACGCCGCCATCGAGGCGGCCCACGCCGGGGAATCGGGAAAGGGATTTGCCGTGGTGGCCGGCGAAATCAGGAAGCTGGCGGAGAATTCCGCGAAGCAGTCCAAGACCATAGGGCGGGTGTTGAAAAAAATCACCGATTCCATCACCTTAATCCAGAAGGCGGCGGAGGGCGTCCTGGGCAAATTCGGGGCCATTGATTCGGGGGTCAAGATCGTCCTGGAGCAGGAAGAACAGATTCGCAACGCCATGGACGAGCAAAGCGAGGGAAGCAAGCAGATCCTTGAAGCCCTGGAGAGGCTTAACGATATTACCCACCGGGTTAAAAGCGGCGCCGGCGAAATGCAGCAGGAAAGCCGGGCGGTTATCCAGGAAGGGAAAAACCTGGAGGCCGCGGCAAAGGAAATCTCCCAGGGGATCGCTGAAATCTCTTCCAGGACGGGCCTGGTCAACGGCGCGGTGGAACACCTCCGCGAAATCGGCGGGAAAAACCGGAGCAACATCGAAACCCTGGGCAGGGTGGTTTCGAGATTCACGATTTCCAGCAGCTATTACAAATGGGACGATTCCTTTGTGACGGGTATCAAGCTGATAGACGCCCGGCATAAACGGCTGTTTGAGGCCGTTAACCGGCTTCTTGACGCCTGCGATCAGGGCAAAGGCAGCGAGGAACTGACGAAAGCCCTGGCCTTTCTTTCCGATTATACGGTCAAGCATTTTTCCGAAGAAGAGGCCCTCCAGCAAAAGTACCGCTACCCCGAATACCCGGCCCACCACCAGCTTCACGAAGCCTTCAAGAAGACCGTCAGGGACTGCGCCGCCGCCATTAGCTCCCAGGGCCCCAGCGAGGAAATACTTGAGCTCATCAAGAAGGAAGTCGGCGGCTGGCTCGTGACCCACGTAAAAGTGGTGGATATTAAGCTGGCCGCTTTCCTCAAATCCGCCGGCGCCTCCTAGGAGCCTGTTGCTCGAGCCGTGATTGGACTACATGATAGGAGCAATCAGGCGCCCTCCCGGCCCTAATCGTTCCCTTTTCCCTTCCTGACCACCACCCTGCGGCCTTTGGGTTTCGGCGGCCCTTTGCCGTCCTGGTTCCCCGGCGGCCTATCGCCGCCTTGCTTTCTCGGCGGCCTGCCCTCCGGAGGGGCCGTCCTGGAGGGCGGGCGGGGGACGCTCCGCTTCTTCTCCCTTACCGCCTTCTCCAGAACCCGCAGGGATTCGTCAAAGCCGGTGAGGAATTCCTGGAGATCCTCCGCAAAGACGATCACCGACTGGCGGTCAAAGCCGCCGGTTTCCTTGTTTTTACTTTCCACGATATTGAGGTACAGATCCCCCAGCCGGTTTTCTTTTACATTGAAAAAATAAGTTCTGTTCTCCAATCCTACTTTGGTTGAAAAGATTTCTCCCCTCACTCCCATAATTTCTCCTTGTTAAAACGAGTCCGCGTTAAAGCGAGTCCGCTTCGAGTACCATCCGGCGCTGCCAGACTATAAGATCCCGTTCAAAGCGCCGGTCCGATCCCTCGGCGTCGGCCATGACCCTGAATACCGGTTCGGTTCCTGAACCCCTCATCCAGATGCAGGCGATTTTCCGGCCTTCGGCGTTGGTAAAGCCGATTTTAAGGCCCCCCCTGCCGGCGTCGCCGAAGCGGGATATGCCCCGTTTTTCTTCGGTTCCTGTATAGGCGCTTACATCCCAGCCTGTTATGCCGTACCGGGCTTTAAGCTCCTCTTTTCTTGCCTCCCAGTCCCTTAAAAAAATTTTTTCGTACCGGTTCTTGAGTTCCCCGTGATCGCCTGTCTTCACCTTCATCACCGCTTCTTCCGTATAGGCCCCGGTGGTTACGAAGGCCGGGAGGGAGGCGATGATGTCGGAGAGGGTGAAATCCTCCCGGCAAGTTCCCCCCTGATCCGAAAGGCCCCGCCAGATCTCAAAGAGCCCCCGGCGGCTGCCTTCGCCCCGGATGGCCAGGAGTTTGAGAATGGCCGCCACCGTGTCTATGGGGTCCCGCACCGCCGAAGGGTGGATGATGGAGCCGCCGGTGGAGCCTTCCCCCAGGATTCTCACCAGATAGCCCTGGTCGCGGAGTTTCCTGGCCAGGGCCACCACGTTGGCCTCCCCTGTTTCGGCCCTGAACACGGACACGTCAAAAGCCCTGGCTATGCGGTCTATTCTGAGGGATGTGGGATCGTTTACCGCCAGGGCCGCGGGGACCAGGGCGTTTCCGGTATTGTCGTACTTGAGTTCCCCGATCCAGACCATATAGGCCAGCTCGGCTACACAGGCCAGGGCAAAAACCTCCTGGGCTTCCAGAATCCGCGCCCTCTCTTCCCCCTCGTCCCAGATAACCATGTTCCCCCTGTCCCCGTCGCAGTCGGGTACATAGCCCAGGAGAACAGCCGGGCCCGCCTGACCCGCCGGCGCTTCGTTCCGGCGCAGTTCTTCCAGGAAAAGCCGGCAGGGCTCCAGGGATTCGCCCTCGGGGACGATGCGGTGGCGGATCTCTCCGGGTTTGTCGTTGATGCTGTAGAACTTTACCCCGAGATTTGAGAGAAAGTCCCTGTCTATGGAAAGGGTCCTGGCGGACCCGTTAAAATCCACGGCAATGCTAAGGTTGAGCTTCCTGATACCCCGGCCCAGGGTGTCCAGGAGTTCCCCGGCCTCATCTCCTTTCCGGCCGCTTACCGTTTCCCCGGTGAACAGGGCGTAGGCTTTGAGGGCCTCTTCCTTGTATTGGGCGGAGAGGGAATACGCTTCTTCCGTTGGCGGCGAATCCAGGATCTTCTCCAGGCGGCTCACCCTCTCCTCCGAGGCGAGCAGTTCCCTCAGGTTTTCCGCCAGCGCCGCCGCTTCGGTCCCCGGCAATACCCCCCCGTCGCTGAGGCCGAATTTGATCCCGTTGTGGCCTATGGGGTTGTGGCTTGCGGATATATAGATGAAGGCGCTCCCCCGGCTCCTGGCATAGGCCATGATCTCCGGCGCGGCGGCCACGGAAATATACCGCAAGCCGGAGGCAGGGATCACGGGGATCATGGCGGCGGCAATGGCTTCGCCTGTGGGCCGGGTGTCCCTGCCGAGGATGATCTCCCCCGTTCCGCCGGCCGCTCCGTTCCGGGCGGCCAGAAATTCAAGGAAAACCTGGGCCGCCGCTGCGGCTATGATCCTATGGGAACGGGAAATGCCGGTTTCGGCGCTTTCCTCGCCGCCGGATTCCGCGAAAACGCCCCGCCAGCCCGAGGTTGAAAGAATCATCCCCTTAAGGGCTTTTTCCGTATCGCTATTCATGGGCGCTTAGTATAGCCCGAATCCCTTTCCGTTGCAACGGGACGGCGGGCGGAACAGGCGGAGCGGAAAAACTCGCTTTTTATCCACATTGACTGTGTACTATTCCATCCGCAGGTATTCCCCCACCCGCAGGGGGCTGAAACGGCCGGCCTCGGCGGGATTTGCTTTGCGGTATTCGTCCAGTTCGTAAAGGGGATAGAGCAGGGGTTCGTCGCTCAGGCTGATGACGCCGAAGTGTACGGGGAGAGCGACACGGGCCTTGAGGTCGGCGGCGGTTTTGATGAATTCGGCCACATTCATGTGGGAGTAGTGCATGAACCAGCGGGGCTCATAGGCGCCGGCGCCTATCAGGGCGTAGTCGATGTTAAAGCGGCGGCCGTATTCGGCAAAGCCGCAGAAATAGCCTGTGTCGCCGGAAAAGTAAACGGTTTTGGAGCCCTGAATCAGCCAACTGCCCCAGAGGGTCGCGTTCCGTTTCTGCCCTATCCTGCGGGACCAGTGCTGGACCGGCAAAAACGTATAGGTAAGTTCTCCTATCTTGACGCTTTCCCACCAGTCAAGCTCATAAACATCTTTGGCGCCGAGAATCTCGAAGGATCTTTTTAACTTTAGGGGAACCAGAAAAACCGCGTCTTTTTTTATTAATTCTTCAATAGAATAGGTATCCATGTGATCGTAATGGTTGTGGCTGATCACCACTACGGGCCGCTGAGGAACCTTGTCAAAATCAAATTTGATCTTTACCTGCTTTCCTACGATCACCGCCGAATCGGAAAAGAAGGGGTCTGTAAATACGGTTTCGCCGTTCATTTTGATGATAGTCGAAGCGTGGCCGGCGAAAGAAATGCTGTCAAAGTTTTTATCCTTAAGATAAGAATAGTCGTTTTTTTGCCAGGAATAGTTTTCCGCCGGGAAATCCTTGAACCGCATCTTGTCCCTGAACAAAAAGCCCCTGCCGCCCTCGGGCCTGGGCTGGCCGGAACGGAGGAGCCAGGGGTTAAAAAAGAGCCCGTCCTCGTCTACATGGGGCGCGTAAAGCAGGGAGATGTCCTCGGCGGCGACCTCCTCCGCCCACAGGTCTTCGGAAAATGCCGGCGCCGGAGAAGACGACGGGGCGGAAGCGCAGTTAGAAAAAAATCCCATGGCGATAATCAGGGCCGCCGCAAAGCGGCCGGTTGTTTTTTTCACCTTTGCCGGTTACCAGCAGCAATAGCCGCCGTCGATGATTATATCCGTACCGGTGGCAAAGTCCGAAGCCGGCGACGCCAGATACACCGCCGCCCCCTGGAGGTCCTCGGGCAGGGCCATGCGCTTCATGGGGGTGAGGGCCAGCCACTTGGCCTCCACGCTCTGCCCCTCGGGGGTTTTAAGGAGATTTTCTACCAGAGCGGTCTTGGTATAACCCGGACTAATGCTGTTTACCCTGATGTTTTTATCCGCCCATTCGGCGGCAAGGCTCCGGGTCATGTGGAGCACCCCGGCCTTGGATGTATTGTAGGCGCACTGGTTCTGGGGGGTATTTACAATATGGGCCGACATGGAAGCGGTATTGATGATCTTGCCGTAGCCCTTTTTCGCCATTTCAAGGGCCTCAGCCCTGGCGCAGACAAAGACCGCATCCAGATTCAGGGAAAGGATCTTTCTCCATTCGGAAAAATCCTGGGTCAAAGCATCGCGCCAAGCCCCCATGCCGGCGTTATTAACGCCTATGGTGAGAAAGCCCCATTTATCCGCCACCGTCTTTACCATCTTATTGGCGTCATCTTCACTGGTCACGTCCGCCTTAACGGCAATAGCCTCAATGCCCGCCTTTGTCAGGGCCTGGGCGGTTTCTTCGGCCACGGTTGAATTAATATCCACCACGGCGATTTTCGCCCCCGCTTCTCCCAGGGCAAAACAAAAGGCCTGCCCTATACCCTGTCCGCCGCCTGTAACCAGGGCGGTTTTACCGTCCAGCTTGAACCGGTCAAGAATAGTCGCCATACCATCTCCTCGCGATTATAATTACTACCGCCGAAAGGGCGTATATGCTTAAGATTATATCAAAGTTTACACCGGGTCAACCGTAAGGGGTTCGGGCGGTTCAGGGGTTTCGGTTTTGTCCCGGCCCGTGTTGTACCAGTCAAGCTTCCGGGTAAGGAACATCACCGCGCCGGTTATGCCGAAGCAGCCTATGGAGCCGATGAGGAGGGCCCAGTCTTCGGACTGGAGGGTGAAGTAGAGGAAGATATAGCAGAGAACCATGATTACCGCCATGAGCCAACTCCGGTTCCAGGCGCCCAAAAGGGAACGGGAATAGAGGGTCATCATAAGGGACACGGCCGAGGCGGCGATGAGGTAGGCCGCGCTAAAGGCCAGATGCTCCGAGAGCGAAAGGAGGAGGAGGTAGAAGACCACATTCCCAATCCCCGAAAGGATGTACTGCACAGGATGAATCTGCCGCCGGGTGATAATCTCAAAAAGGAAAAAGCTTAAAAAGGGGATGATAATAAAAAGCAGGGCGTACTTTACCGCCCTGGTATTTACATTGTAATGATCCAGAACCTTAAAGAAGTTAACCCCGAAGAGGGCGGAAGAAAAATCCAGGTCAGAAACTTGCGAGCTCGTCCAGACCAGGGGGATGTTCCGGCTCAGGTGGCTTACCTCCCAGCGGGCGTCAAAGCCGGCCTCGCTGATGCTGCGCTGTACCGGCAGATAGCTCCCCTTAAAAGAAGGAGCGGCCCAGTCGGCGGTCATCTCAAAGACGCTGTCTTCGCCCAGGGGAACCATGTGGAGGGATTTGCCCCCCTGTACCGCCATGGATATTTCAAATTCGTATTTCCCGCTCTTTTCCATCGGAGCGGGGGCGTTGATGCCGCCCTGCCTGTGGCCTGCGGAAAAACCCCGGTTCCCCGGCAGGAAGGCCAGCTCCGTATTGTTCCACAGGGCCTTTTCAATGCCCCTGATGCCGCGCTGGCTTGCCAGGGCGATGACGAGCTCCGCCTGTTCGGGGAAAAACACCTGATTGGCTTTTAATTCCTTTTCGACCCTGGCAGGATCGAAACGGCCCGACAGATTTATTTTTCCTGCAAAGAGGGGCACCGAAAAGATCCCCCGTTCTTTGATTTCCGTCCCCAGATGAATACCGGCGTTAAGCGTTTCCGGCGCGATCCAGAACGAGAAATCGTATTCCCGGAGCTCGATCTTTTCCTCTCCCCTGTCGTTTTTGATGGTTACCCTTTCGTACTCTTTGGCGGGAATACGCAGTACCGGCCCCTGAATCACAAATTCCTCTCCCCAGGAATTCATGATCTCCTCCTCGGCCTTGGAAGAACGGTAACTCCGCTCGTAGATAATGCCACGGATCATGGATACGGGGATGAGAAACAGCAGCATGAGAACAAACAGCAGAAATACCTTAAAGCCCCTGGTCCCGGTGATGTTTTTAATCGCTTTCATAATTACTCCTTTGCGTTAAGATTATGAAGCTATTTAAAAAGAAGAATCCGGCAAAAGTATGGTAAAATTAAGGCAAAATTCCGGCTTTTCCTGACCACACGGACAGGAAAAGGGAAGAGAGGGACGAACCTTCGGTTCGTACGTAAACAGGCTTGTTAGACGAAGACCCCTGCTACAATTCTGATGTTTTTTTGGCCTTTTCCATATTTTCCAGAGTGGTATATCTTGTTATACCATACGTATATGGACAAGGATCACCGTTCTTATCAATTGTGTCATTTTTTATTGGTTCTATTTCTTTTAGATATTCTAATTTTATAATTGTATGTAAAGCATTTTGTTTATCCTTTTCTAAAGATTCAACAAATTCTTTCAATTCAGGTATTGTATTTAAATTTACATCATCTCTTGGTTTTTCAATAATTTTAAAAATATGTTTAATTTGATTATTATTAAAAAATGTTAAATACTGCGAAGGCTTAAATTTTCTTTTGTTTTGACAAATATAATATAAATATTGCAAGGCAATTGGTTCCCCTGTTCTGCCTGCCAATATAACAACATTTTGATTATCAAAGGTCCAATCATAACCACATAAATCTAAATTATCCAATAAAGTTTTAAATTGCTGGCACAAAAAGTCTAAGAGCTGTTTTTCATCAGCCTGCAAGTCCTGAACATAATTGGTAATAATATCATTTACAGTTTTCCAGTTAGTCCATGATATTCTTCTTCTTTCTCGCTTTAACTCGGAGGGTAATTCTTCATCCGGAGTTAAATATATGAGAAAATCATTTTCATTTTTAAGCGCTTTTAAATGTCCATCCAACTGTTTTTTATTCACAGCATTTTTTTTAATTTTGCTTTCTATAAATATTTTAAACGAAAAATTACTTTCCAAAAGACCATCAGGAACCGTATTTTCTTCTTTTGCCTGTGAAAAAATATCAATTTCACTATTGGGCAATTGGATTTTTAATTTTGTTGCAATTGTCCTTATTAAACCCTCACCACCAATTTTACATATTTGCAAAAAAGCAGCGGTAACTCTATTTTCCGGTTGGCTATACTCACCAAAAACTGAAATTTCATCAATTCTTTTCATATTTTTATACTCCTTTATACTCCACAATTTATTCGTGGCGAGGGTTTAATACCCCGCCCCTCTGGGGCGTTCATAAGGGTATTAAACCCGAGTCCAATACCTTATGAGAACAACATACCGCGTGGCTCTGCCGTGCGGTTGTTGATTATATTTATTTTCTAAAAGATGTTCAAGGGCTTTCGGTAACATTTTGAAATGAGGCATTTTTTGCACAGGATAAACGCATAGAAATTTTCTTACTAGGAAATACCGCAAAGGCGCAGAGAAGACCGCTTGCGCGGTCAATTAAGAGAGCACAAAGGAAGGAAAAAGCGAAGTTTCTAACAAAAACCTTTGTGTTCCTTGGTGTCGCAATGTGGTTTTTCTCTTCATTTTTCTCATATTGCAGATAACGTTCCATAGCCTGAGCCACCTACCGGCCCGGTCTGCCGAAAGGCAGAATCGAACCTTCGGTTCGTGCGTTAACAGACCTGTTGAGACTGTCGGAAAAGATACAAAACAGAAAAAATGTGCTATACTTTGGTATTATGCCGCGATACAAATTGTTTAACCGTTCACAGGGATTATTCCTCACCGTCCGTCTGGCAGACCAGGTATTGCCCGGCTCTTTCGAGTATGCCTTGAACCACATTATCGACAAGATGGACCTGAGCGCCTTCGACGCGTCCTT
>JAISRW010000248.1 GCA_031273405.1 Treponema sp. | reverse complement strand
CTGGTGGGAACGCCCAGAATGTAATTGGCGCCTGCCTGACCGAGGAGCATGGAGAGATTTTCCAGGTCGTTCTGCTCGGCCATCATGTGGTTGGTATAACAGCAGTCGCAGCCCATGGGAAGCCCCGAAAGCTTTCCCATAAAGTGGTCTTCAAGCCCTGCCCGTATCACCTGCCTGCCGTCGTATAGATATTCAGGCCCGATGAAGCCCACTACGGTGTTTACCATGAAGGGCTCAAAAACCCGGGCAAAGGCATAACAGCGGGCCTCCATGGTTACCTGGTCCGCGCCGTAATGGGATTCGCTGGAGAGTTCCGAACCCTGGCCGGTTTCAAAATAAAGCACATTGGGCCCCGTGCCGGTTCCCTTTTGGGCAAGGAGAGCCTTTGCCTCCCTGATATGATCGGAGGTAAAACCAAAGGCGGTATTGCCCTTTTGGCTTCCCGCTATGGATTGAAAGATAATATCGCAGGGAGCGCCCTGTTTGACCGCCTCAATCTGGGTGGTAATGTGGCCCAGGACGCAGATCTGGGTGGGAATATCAAAACGGCGTTTTATTTCGTCAAAACGCTTTAATATTCCGGTAACCCCGGCCACTGTATCGTTTACCGGGTTGAGGCCGATAAGGGCGTCTCCGCACCCGTAGCTGAGGCCCTCGAAGACCGAAGCGGTTACCCCTTCCACATTATCGGTTGTATGATTGGGCTGGAGCCTGGTGGCAAAGCGGCCCCGCAGCCCTATGGTGGTATTGCAGTGGGCAGGAACCCTGATACGTGATGCCGCATAGACCAGGTCCAGGTTGGTCATGAGTTTGGCGGCGGCGGCTATCATCTCGGCGGTCAGGGCACGGGAAACCCTGCGTATTTCCTCCACCCGGGTATTCTCGCTTAAAAGCCATTCCCGCAGTGCCGCCACGGTCCAGTTCTTGATTGTTTTGTAGGTTGTCTCGTTGATGCCGTCCTGGTTGAGCCTGGTTACTTCGTCTTCTTCGTAGGGGACTACGGGATTTTCCCTGAGATCATGGAGGGGCATTTCGGCAAGAACCTGTTTGGCGGCCACCCGCTCGAGGGCGCTTCCCGCGGCCACGCCGGCAAGAACATCACCGGACTTTTCCTCATTGGTCTTGGCCAGCACTTCCTTGACCTCTTTGAAACTGAAATTTTCTCCCAGCAGCTTTACCTGATACATACCTTTACCCGAAGATCAGTGTCTTGATTACCACAGGGACGGTTATGCCGCCCATAACCGGCTGTCCAAGGTCGATGTAGCTATGCTCCCCGGCCCGGATGGAATCCAGCGCCACAAGAGGCCTTCCGCCGGGAAGCCTGGCCGCGGTCATCTGCCCCAGGGCTTTGGCCATGTCCCGCTCGGTAACAATAATAAGGGGCGAAGAGGGTTTAAGGGAAGAGGCCAGACGGGAAAAGACCCCCGCGGCGGCGTTGAGTTCTCCGTAGCCGGGGTTTGGCGTCCCGGTAAGGGCAAAGGCAAGGTTCTCGGTATCGTGCTGGGAGAGAAACCAGGCCGTGCGTTCCATGATGGGGTCCGCTTCGCCCCGGTAGCAGGCTTCTTCTTCCGCGGCCCGGAGCCGCAATACGGGAAGGTTTTTCCGGGAAAACACATCGCCCCGGTAAAAGATGGTACTTCCCGAAAGGCTGACCGTATAGCTTCCGGCGCCTACCACCGTGGCCCTGATGGTTTCCCCGCCCCGGAGCAGCCGGAGGCGGGTGCAGAGGGCGCTCTGTCTGAGGGCCCTTCCCAGAAGCACCCCTATATCGCCATAGGCAAAGCTGTCCGCGGGGGTTTCATATACCGCATCGGCCACTCCGCCTGAAATAAAAACCCCGTCCGGCTGGGGAGGGATTTCAAAATACGCTGATCCGGGAGTACGGAGGGTTTCAAAAATGCCTTCCCGTTCCCGCAGGCCCATGGCCATATCAAGAACTTCGGCCATTGCCTCACAGAGGCGGCCCAGGAGCTTTTCGTCCCCGGTATTTCCTGCCGCAAGGCCTATGCCCTTCCAGGCCGCCACCGCCGCGGCGGCAGGGGACAGGGAGCGTATCTTCCCGCCGGCAACCCGCACCAGTCGTCCGCCTATATCCAGGGAACCGGCGGCCAGGACCTCGCCGTTTTCAAAGACCGCCATATTGGTGGTGCCGCCGCCTACGTCGAGGTTCGCCGAGCGGCAGTTGTTCTGCTTTGACCATTCGGCGGCGCCGCTCCCTTGGCCGGCAATGACCGCCTCAAGGTCGGGGCCGGCGGTGGAAACCACAAAATCCCCTGCCAGGCCGCTCAGCTCTTCCAGCACCGCCCGGGCGTTTTCCTTGCGGGCCGATTCCCCGGTGATGATTACCGCGCCGGTATCAACGCTCCCCCGGGCAAAACCCGCCCGGACAAAGTCGGCGTTTATCAGGGAGCTCAGGGCGGCGGCGTCAATAATTTCGGGGCTTTCCAGGGGGGTCTCGTGGATAGGGCCCTTAAAGATAATTTCTTTGGAAACAATGCTGACCTGGGGCGCCGAAAAGTAACCGGCCAGGTCTTCCATGGTAAGGCGGCTGAAAATCACCTGGGTTGTGGAGGTTCCCACATCAATGCCGACGCTTACCAGGTCCTGGCCCATGGCTTAGATTCCGTCCCAGCATTTCTGCGTCAGAGCGCCGCAGCGCCCCTGCATGGCTTTAAGAAAATCCGCGACGCCGAGGACGCCGGAAGCGTATTCCTTCATGAGCCGCCCCTCCTCAAAACAGAGTTCGTCATGAAGGGGAAAATAGGTTTCCAGCAGGAAAAGCACGAAGGCCGTGTACCGGTATTCGCCGTACAGCCTGGGGAGGCTCTCGCCCTGGTACTGTTCCATGACCACCACCCGCTTGTCCCGCACCGCGCTGATGATGCTCTCCTTTTCGCAGTCTTCGGCCAGGACCGCCATCTTGGAAACATTAAACCAAGTAACGGGGTTTTCCGTTGAATGGGAATCGCTTGACCCCACGACCGGTATGGAATGACCTTCGGCCCTGAGCTGCTGCCAGAGGCTCACCTGCATCTGGTTTTCCGCCTGGGTCTGGCCGCTGGTCAGTTCGAAGGCGTCAAAGAAAAAATGCTCCAGCAAATACACACACATCCTCTCGGGGACATGGTAGGCGTTCTCCTGTATCCAGTGGGGATGCACCATGATGGACATGCCCCCGGCTTTTTTTATCTCCCTGCATACCCAGAGGGCCGAGGCGTATTCAAGGCGGTTTATGTTTTCCGGGACAGCAAGGCCCGCCGCTATTTCCTCAAGCTCACGCTGGTAACGTTCGGGTTCCCCGCGGAATATATCGTTGACGCTGTAAGAGCCGGCAAAGTGCACATAGTGGGTGTTGTTCCGGGGAGGATGCACCTCCTCGCCGGGAAAGAGACGGAGGTCTATGGGGACGTCCTTAAAGGCATCAATCGCCTCAAGGGAAGGCTCGTACTGCTCGTGATCGGTAATGGCGAGAAAATCAAAACCGAACCTGCGGTAAGCGGCGGCCGCCACGGCGGGCGACTCCTTGCCGTCGGAACGGAAACTGTGAACGTGCATATCCCCCCGATAGGGCCGCAGGCGGAACAGATCCTCCTCAAGGGCATAGAGATGAAATTTTTGCGCTTCCAGATATGCCGGCCAGCGTTTCCGCCGGGGCGGCGGCGGCAGTTCCCTGTCTTTTGGTTTCACCAGGACCGCATACTGCCCCTCGCCGCCAAAATCGTAGGCAAAAGTGAGCGTTCCCCCCTGGGGCAAAAGTTCGTACACCCTATAGGGTTTGCCTTTATCATTGAGATTGATCTCGTTCATGGGGATCACCGTAACCGCATAGGGGACGCCCCCGGCAAAGGCACTGTGAAGCCCCCGGGACCTTATGGTAACGATTCCCGCCTTATGGGCCCTGAAAATTTTTGGGAATACATCAAAATAAGCAAGCCCTACATCCATTGCGGATCTCCTATTGCAGGGACAGCACCTGTTCTCTGGGGAAGAAAAGACACACTTCCTGATTCTCGCTGAAGAGCCGGGATGTGTCGAAAAGCACGTCGGCGTCAAGCCGCACCGGCCCGCAGGCAACGGTATACCGCAGCACGTTCCCGTGGGGTATGCTGCCCTTTACCGTCCCCTTGAGCTGTATATCCCCGTCCCCTCCTCCCGATGCGGCAATGCTGATAACCTCGGGCCGCAGGGCTATATGCTCCCCTTCAAAGTTCTGCCCCGATACGGCGTTAAAATCGGCGGCCTTGATGATATTGTAGTGCCCGATAAACGAAGCCGCAAATTTCGTTTTGGGCCGGGTATAAAGCTCGGTAGGAACGCCGGACTGTTCAATAATCCCCACGTTAAAGAGGTGTATCTTGTCCGACATGACCATCGCTTCGTCCTGGTCGTGGGTTACGAATATGGTCGTTATTTTGAGGCTCCGCTGGATGCGGCGGATTTCTATCTGGAGGCTCCTCCGCAGAAGGGCGTCAATGGCGCTCATGGGCTCATCCAGGAGCAGCACCTTGGGTTCCATCACCAAAGCCCGGGCCAGGGCCACCCGCTGCTGCTGGCCCCCCGAAAGCTGGTTCGGGTACTGGCGTATCTTTTCGGAAAGCCCCACCAGGTCCAGCATGGCCCGCACCTTTTCCCTGACCAGCTTTCTTTCCATCCTCTTGATGTTCAGGCCGAAGCCCACGTTCTGCTCCACCGTCATATTGGGAAAGAGGCTGTACTGCTGGAAGACCATGCCTATTTCCCTCTGCTTGGGCGAAAGGTCGGTGATGTCGTAATTGTCGAGATAGATTTTCCCGCCGGACACCGACTCAAGCCCCGCGAGGCAGCGGAGCAGGGTGCTCTTGCCGCAGCCCGAAGGCCCCAGCAGGGTTACCAGTTCGCCCTTTTCAACGCTGAGGGAAATTCCCCGCAGGGCATGGGTCTGTTCGTCAAATTTCTTTTCGATGTTTTCAAACTGGATATACGCCATGGTCTATTCCTCCGTGGTCTGAACAGAAGCCTTCCGTATGCCCCGGTTCTGCAAATAATAGGCTGCCCCCGCAATAAACAAAATAAAAAGAAAGGTAATCAGTATGATGACGCTGATAAACTGCCCCGGCTTGTCCCGGTAGTTATAGAGAAGCTGCTGGGGGGTTATATAGCGGCTTCCGGCGATGATTTTTATTATCACGTAATCGGTAAAGATCCGGGAAACCCCCAGCAGGCCGGCGACCAGTATGCCGGAAAGTATGTTGGGAACCACGATGCGCAGGAAGGCGTAGAGCTTCCCCGCGCCGAGTATTTCCGCGGCCTCGATAAGCTGGCGTATGTTCACCGCATGGAGGTTGTTCCTGATGCCCTGGTAGACAAAAGGCAGGATAATGACGCAGTAGATAAAGGTAAGCATCACCGTGCGGTTTCTGAAGGGTGTGGCGCTCCCCGCGTAGAGGGTAAGGGCCGAAACGGCCAGGATGACCCCGTTTACCGTGTGGGGAAGCATGCAGATGCTCTGTATGTATTTATCCAGCTTCGGAAAGTAAAGTATCGAAGAATAAAGAGCCAGGATGACAAAAAAACCGCTGATAAAAATCGGCGCCACGGCGATGACCAGGGCGCGGAACACCGAAGGCCAAAAACGCACGTCCTGGAAGACCTGGTTGTAAAAATCCAGGGTAAACCCTGACGGGGCAAGCCCGGCCCAGCCAGTTACAAAGGAATAGACGACTATGATGACCAGGGGCGCGAGGAGAAAGACCACCAGGACAAAGAGGACAAACCGGGGGAGCGCATTGGACTGGGTCATTATTTATACCCTCCCTTATAGAAGACATTCCTGAAAACATTGCACAGGCCGATGACCGAAAGCATGATGGCAATCATCACCAGGGAGAGGGCGGAGCCGACTTCGGGTTGGGGCGCCATCTCCCCCGTATACATCGAGGTAATTTTTATGGGAAGCAGGGGATAATTGGTCGCCATCAGCATAAAGGGGGTCGCGTAGGCGGTGAGGGCGTTGGCAAAAAGCATGCCGTAAGTACCCGCCAGGCTGGGAATAAGCACAGGAACCCCCACGCGTCGCCAAAACTGGAAACCCGAAGCCTTCATCAGAGCCGCCGCTTCCTTCCATTCGGGTCTGATGGCCTGGAAGGCCGGAAACATGAGCAGGGTCCCCAGGGGGATCTGGAAATACACGAAAAGAACCATGAGTCCCTGGCTGGAATAAAGATTAAAATTTTTCAGGAGATCGATGTTCAGGGCCCGCAGGATAAGGGTAATAACCCCCGCATTGCCCAACATGAACATAAAGGCATAGGCCAGGGGGAGGCCCGCGAAATTCGAAAACATGTTGAGAAAAGACAGGTAGCGGCCCCTGGCGGAAACAAGCAGCCTCGTAATGGACAGGGCGGCTATAAAAGAAATAAACAGCCCGATGAAGGCGGAAAAAAAAGACAGGTAAAGGCTGTTCTGTATGCAGGCAAGAAAAGTAGCCTTGGTAAAAATATCGATGTAGTTCTGGATCGAATACCCTTTACCGGGCACCACAAAGCTGTTTAACACCATGCTGGCCAAGGGAAAAAACAGAAAAAGCAGGACCAGAAGCATAAAGGGCAATACCGGCAATATGTGAATTGCATTTTTAGCAGATTTCACGCACCCACCTCCAAGACCGTTGAGTATATCGCATATACCCGGGGATTTCCCCAAACTTCAGTTTTTGGGAAAGCCCCGTTTATATGAAAAAAACAAGCCGGAATTTAGCCGGATCGGACCGCTTTTTCGGAAGCATTTCCCAGCGAACCGTCGAACTGAAAGTTCGCGGTTCGCACTAACCGGGTTTTGGGAAATCCCCGCCCTCCCGCTGCAAACACAGGGGGAGGGCCCCTGCCGGCAAAAAAACGCCGCCCAATCCCCGAAGACCCGCGCCGGCGGGTATCCGGGCGCCGTTCAAAACGCCGTTAGTTCATCAAAGGGATCACTTCTTCTTCCCAGAGCCGCGCGACTTCTTTGCAGGCGGCCGCCAGGGCGTCGGGATCGCTGATGGCGACAGCGTTCTTATAAAGCGAACTGTCCAGCATCCTGGCCTGGACATCGGGAGGCAGTTGCACATCCCTGATGGGTCGGGCAAAACCCCTGGCCCGGTCAATCTGACCTTCGTCGCTCAGGAGATACTCGATGGCGAGGGCGGTGGCGTAAGGATGGGGGGATGTTTTATTGAAGATAAGGCAATAGCCGGTAGTAATGGCCCCGTCCTGGGGGATGGTGACTTCGATATTAACGCTGGTATT
>JAISRW010000245.1 GCA_031273405.1 Treponema sp. | reverse complement strand
TACTCCGCCCTTTAGGGCGTTATGAGGGTATTAAACCCTGAGTCTAACCACCGATCCGCTCCCATAAGCCATTATCGGCCCGTTATCGGCATACAGGCGCCCGGGTAGTTGCTTTTCTTTGGCGCGATTATTTTTTTCATGTGTACTTTATAGCATAAAAGTCTATAATGGAGTATAGGGAGGGTTTCCCAAAACCCGGTTAGTTTTGGGAAACCCTCCGGGTTCAATAAATTCCATAGGTGAATATGCCGATAAAATGGAAGAGTTATAGAGCTTTTCCCAAAACCCGGTTGGTTTTGGGAAAGCCTCTATATGCTTTTAGTTGAGCCGGTTCCAAAACTCGGTTAGTTTTGGCCCGGCTCTTGGAAAAAGCGGTCAAAGGCCCGCTTTTTCTCCTAAATCTAAGGTTGTAGTTCCAAAATCTGACATTTTGGAACTGCCTCAGTTAATATTTAATGAAGTAGGATTTACGAGAGTGACGATATCGCAAAAAACTGCGTTGAGTCTGTTAATCGCTGTTGTATTCTTTGCTGGTTTTACGGTACTGGCTTTTACCGGATTATTCGATTTGGTAGAGTCCCGGTTTTATAGTCCTTCCGTTCTGTCCGCTTTAACCAGAGAAGTAAACGCCGATGCCCAGGCAGTGGATAAATTTATCACAGAACTGGAAAACCGCTTCTCCGTCACCCTCCAGGCGGACAGCGTAAAACGCAGTTTCCTGCCCAATCAGAGCGCCGAAGATATTTTCGAGCGTTCCCGGATCTATGGCATGCTTCTGGAGTCCCTCGGGGGCTTTCAGGGCGTCCGCTTTATCGATAACGGCGGAACAAGGATACACTTTTCCACGTATCCCGGGGACATACTCAGGCAGGATAGCCTTTCGGCGGCCTATCGCGGCTACGAAGACAGCAATTTCCCCTATAACCTGATAGCCGCTTCGGATCTGGCCGGGCTTAAGCTGATTTTTGATGAAAAGGGAGGCCGCATCCTTTTTTCCTTTCCTTTCTACGATTCTTTTGATGTTTTCCACGGGACCGCCCTTTTTTCCCTTTCCATACGGGCTATGGCAGACCGCCTCCTCAGCGAGAGAAGAATCATGATAGGGGAAACTATTTCGGTCCTTTCCGAACCCCAAGGGATAGTCCTGGGTGTGCCTCCCCTCTCCGAAAACACCCTCATCCCCGGTATTGCCTCTGTCTGGAACGAAGGAATACTGCCCCTGACCAGGATGGATTCGGTTTCGGGAAGCTCCCTGGCCCTTCTTTCCGTACAAACTTTCCACGGGTTTTTCCTGGGTTCCCTGATAAACGAGAACCGCTTTGTATTTCCCCGGGCAATGAAGATAATCCTTCTGTGCGCCTTCTTTCTGACCGTTTATCTTACGATTTTTCTCTTTTTTAACCTCCGGCAGGATTCCTTTACCATCGTTCAGAACCGTCTCAAACAGCTCCAAATATCCCTTATCGAACAGTTCTATGACCGCAAAAATGATATGGATTGGGGGCGTTGGAGCCGGGAACTGGAACAAAGGCGTGAAGAAATCCGCCGCGAATTAAGACAGGGTATTAAAACCGGCTCTAAAAGCAAGGCGGGCACAGGCGAAAAGGACGATATTGACGTTCTAATCGATAAATCCTGGGATGAATTACTGGCCGTTATCGGCGGCCGGAGGGATAAGGCCTCGATTTTAGACGAAGAAAAACTCCAAACCATCCTCAGCCGCCTCCTCGCCGCCGGCGCCTCAATTCCGCCTCCGGCGGCAGGCGGAAACGCCCCCTCCGGCGCTCCCGTCCGGGCCATGCCCCCCGAAGACGCGGAAGAGCCGGAGGATGCCGGGGCCGCCGGAATCCCCGAACCGGTGGAAATAAGCAATACGGAACTGTCCGTTGAGGAGGTTGACAAAATAATGGCCGCCGAACCCACCGAGCCCGCGGAACTGGAGGAATTGGGAGAGCCGGAAGAACTTGATCGGCCGGCCGAGGAAGCTTCGTCCGCCGAATCTCCGGAGATGACCAGGCTTGATCTGGCGAATCTGGAAAGCCAAATAGAATTCAGCTCCAGTCCTTGGGAAGAAGGGGAGGACGCAGGCCTCGAAAAAGAGATGGAGATTGTCTCCCCCTTCGCGACTATGCTTGTGGATTTTTCAAACGACCAGGCTTCCGATAACGCAACTGATACAACGGAAGGGGAGGAGAAAAAGCCCGAAGACGAAAAGAGGATAAGAAACGAGTCGGGGCTTGAGACGCTGAAGGTTCAGCATGACATCTCCCTGCTCTCTAAACCTTTTTTATACAATGACCTTTCCGAACCCCGTGACCTGGAGAGCTTGCCTGACGGCATTGAAGAAAAGCCGCACAGAACCAAGACCCCCGAAAAGGAACATGGCGCCAATGGCAGTATTAATGGCAATATTATAGAAGAGCGCGGAGGGGTCCATTATATCAACAGAGAGATTCTAAACTCCGATCCCAAAACCGGAAGAGGCTTTAATCCCGATTTTAAAAACCTGGTCGATTCGGTAATTAAATAAAGAATCCCTGTAACTATTCAGCCGCCTACGGGGATAGCGAAAATCGAAAGTTCTGGAATCACGCTGCGACTGAATAGTTACGAATTCCTAAGAATTGCATGAAGAATAAAAACCGCAAAGTCGAATCAGACCATAGGTCTGACGAATCTCTGGCTGCGAACACCTCAAGCCGGGTGTCGATCATGGGAAGCCGTTCATCCCGCGACCGGAATACCGATCTGCCATAAAAATCTTCGCGGTTCATTTTTTTCATAAGTTATGTAGTTTCGGACCAGAGGTCCGGCGGGATTTGTAAGAGGTAAAAAGTTTATATGCCCTGGCCCTGAGCCTGGTACTGGACAAAAGCGTGGTTTTTAGATAATGATTTAACATGGAAGCCTCAAAGAATTTCCGGAACATCTTCAAGAATATTTCGCCTCTGGATCACCGTTATTCGATTTCGGAGGAGGCCCTGTTTGACGCCCTCCTGCCGTGGATCTCCGAGGAAGCCTCGGTCAAGGCCTGCGTCAAGGCCGAAACGGCTCTGGCCGCCGCCCACCTTGCCCTCAGGGGCAGGCTTACCCAAGAGCTCAAGGCGGAGCTTGAGAATGCGGCGGCCTCGGTAGATCCCGCGGAAGTATATGCGGAAGAAGAAAAAACCCGCCACAATATCAGGGCCCTGGTGAACGTCATCAAACGGAAGGTTCCCGCCGAGGCGGCCCCTCTGGTTCACCTGGGGGCTACCAGCGTGGACATCCTGGACACAAG
>JAISRW010000238.1 GCA_031273405.1 Treponema sp. | reverse complement strand
GCCCGGCCCGGCATCCAGGCCTCCAGGTCCCACTTGCGGTAGGCCGGGGCCCCCAGGTCGCCGGTGCAGGTATCCACCACCCGGAAGGGGATCTCCAGGGTTGAGAAAATTTCTTCCTCGATGGAACGGAGTTCCTCGTGGAAGGCCCCGGATTCTTCGGGCAGGCAGTAGACGAACATCTCAAGCTTGGTAAACTGGTGCACCCGGTAGAGGCCCTTGGAGAACTGGCCCGCCGCCCCGGCCTCCCGGCGGAAGCAGTGGGAAAGCCCGGCCATGCGGAGGGGCAGCTTTTCTTTGGGAAAGATCGTGTCCGCGTAGTAGCCCCCCAGGGTGATCTCCGCGGTTCCCACCAGGCAGGAAGCCCCGTGCTCCGGCCCTTCCAGGGTATACACGTTGGATTCCGCGCCCCTGGGGTTAAAGCCTATGCCCTCCAGGATCTCCTCTTTCGCCACATCCGGGGTGATAAAGGGGGTAAAGCCCTTCTTCTGCAGTATGTCCAGGGCGAAGCGGACGAGGCCCAGTTCCAGGAAGACCCCCTCGTTTTTGAGGTAGTAGAATTTGGTCCCCGAAACCTTGGTCCCCGAATCAAAATCGATGATGTCCAGATCCTGGCCCAGCTTTACATGATCCGCGGGTACGAAATCGAATGTAACCGGCTCGCCAACCCGCTTGACTTCCAGGTTATCCTTGTCTTCCTTCCCCACCGGCGCTTCCGGATGGGCCATGTTGGGGATCTTCCTGGCCTCCGCTTCAAGCTCCTTCTCCACCCGCGCCAATTCGGCTTCCGAGGCGGCGATGCTGTCCTTTAGCTTTTTCCCTTCCTCGATGAGGGCCTCCCGCTTTCCCGGTTCTTTGGCTCCTCCGCCCTTCATGGAGGCGGCGTTGGAATTCCTCTGCTGCTGAAGGTTTTGCAGAGCCGTCGCCAGTTCCCTGCGGCGGTTAAAAAGCCCCGCCACCGCGTCGGCGTCGGCTTTCATATAACGGTCGGCGATGTTTTTTTTCACCGCTTCAAGATTTTCTACGATAAAGTGATAATCCAGCATAGGAAGATTGTACCAAAGGCGGTATTGCGGAACAAGCCCCTCATGCGTAAACTTTAAGCATGATACGCATGTTAACCGAAGCGGAATGCCGGGAAGCCATGGAAAAGGGCGACTTCGGCGCCTCCCTTGTTTCAGGCCCCGCCGCCGCAATCATCCTCACCCAGAGCTGGTGCCCCCAATGGGCCGCCATGAAGGCTTACCTTGAGGGCATAGCAAAGGCCGCGCCGGCCCTCAATATCTATTACGTCGAATACGACACCGCGGCCTGGGAGGGGCTTGAAAACCAGGCGTTTATGGCGTTTAAGGAAAAGAGCTACCGCAACCGGGAAATTCCCTATGTGCGGTATTACCGGAACGGCGGCTTTTCCCGGGACAGCAACTTTGTTTCCGCCGAAGGCTTTAAAAGCCGCCTGGGACTTTGACCGGGATTTTGAAAAGAATGGTAACCAGAGGCTTTCCCAAAACTTCAGTTTTGGGAAAGCCTCAAAAATAAGAATTTCTAACCGCAAAGTCGATTTGATTTCCCTTTTTCGACTGCGGACCATCGAACCATCGAACCGAAGGTTCGCGGTTCGCGGTTTATATTCTTCATGCTTATTTATGGGTCAAGTTTAGCCCTTGTGAGGGACCCGTAGGATCCCCAAGCTGGAGAACAAGAAAAGTTCTAAAATCACGCTGCGTTCCTTTTCAGAAAGAAGAGTAGGGGAGTGGGGATACTCTTCACGTTCCCCGCGTTTACTCCCCTACTCCCGCATTACCGTAACTTCCCGCCCGCCATCAATACACGCTCTTCCACTCGTTGATGTTGGCTTTGTCGAATTTGAAGGGAGGGCCAAGAATGACTTCCGTGCCGCCGTCGGATGCTTTAACTACCGTGTAATTGCCGAGTTTGCCGCCGCCGAACTGGTCTCCTTCCTTGCCGGTGATCTTGCCGTCGGAAAGCGCCGTCGCCGCATAACCGGCGAGGTATCCTAAGTCAATCGGATTCCACAGGAACATATAGGGGCATGAGTCGTTGGTGATGTACTCCGCCATTTCCGAGGGCAGGCCGAGACCGGTGATTTTCACTTTCCCCACCAGGCCGCGGTCGGTGATTGCTTTGGCCGCCGCCGCGATACCCACGGTGGTGGGCGCCACAATGACCTTGAGGTTCGGGTAGCTTGCGATAAGCCCTTCGGTTTCCGACAGGGACTTGTCCCGAAGGTCGTCGCCGTAGGCGACCTTGACCAGGTTCAGGTTGGCGTACTTGGGCTGCTTCAGGGTTTCCTGCATTACCGCAATCCACGCGTTCTGGTTCGAAGCCTGGCTGGTAGCGGAAAGGATAGCGATTTCCCCGGAGCCGCCGGCCTGGTCAAAGGCCGCTTCCACCAGGGTTTCGCCGATAAGCTTGGTGTCCGCCTGGTTGATATGTACCGAACGGCTTGCGGCGTTAACCGACGAATCGGCGGTTACGATCTTGATGTTGGCGTTTTTCGCCTTGGTAAGAACCGGCTGCAGGGCGTCAAAATCGTTAGCCGAAATGGTGATACTCGCCACCCGTTGCGCGATAAGCTGATCGATGATCTGAATCTGCGCCTCTGCGGTGGGAAGGTCCGGCGCGCGGCGAAGCACGGCGCCTCCCTGCTCCTTGATAGCCGCTTCATAGCCGTCCATCAGCTTTTCGCCAAAGGGGTTGCCGGTGCTTTTAAACACCACCGCGTGGGTCTTGGAAGCGCCTCCAGCGGCCTGCTGGCCGCCGCCTCCTGCAAATGCCATGGCGGAGCAGAGCGCCGCCAAGATCGTTGAAAGTACCGCTACTTTCTTTGTCACGTTTTTCATCAGTTTGTCTCCTCACAAAAATATAAAAATAGTTCGTCCTTGGACGGACTTTTAACCCATGTATCCGCCGGGCGCCCTATATCGGCAGCCCGGACCTTTTCCGCCTTATCTTCTCATTCAAACGCAGGTTCATCACCAATACCGATAGCACCAGGAGAAGCCCCAGCACAATCAAAATTACCTGGGCGGACATATTCACCAGCCCGAGGCCGTAATTTAAAAAGCCGATGATAAATATTGCCAGGAGGGGACCGGCGATACGGCCGGAACCGCCCGAAGTGCTTACCCCCCCTAAAACAACCATGGCAATCACATCCAACTCATACCCCAGGGCTACGTTGGGCCGGGTGCTTCCCATGCGGGAGGTAAGGAATATGGCGGTGATCGCCGACATAAAACCGGTTAAGAGGCTGACGGTGATTACTATCCGGTCGGTTTTTACCCCCGAATATTTACAGGCCAGGCGGTTGCTCCCCATGCCGTAGACCTTGCGGCCGAATCCTGTTTTGTGGAGCAAGAGGCCGAAAATCACCGCGGCAACAACGAAGACCAAAAGGATAAAGGGGAATGGCCCCACATAGCCCCAGGCAAAAAAGGAAAACCAGGAGGGGAAGCCCCCGGAGGCCCGGTCTTCCAGGATGACGTAGGCGATCCCCCGGAATATGGTCATGGTAGACAGGGTAACGATCATCGCCGGGAGTTCCTTGAATTTAACCTGGAGAATCCCGTTGACGCCGCCGCAGACGGTCCCGATGAGCAGGGCCAGGATCAGCGCCAAGGGCATGGGCGCACCGGCGTTAAAAATCACCGCCATCATTACCGAGGTAAAGGCCACGATGGAACCCACCGAAATATCGATGTTCCCCAGGATAATAACCAGCATCATGGGGAGTACGATAAAGGCCTTGTCCAGAAAATTCATGGGAGCGCTGAGGAAGGTATCGGCGTTGAGGTAATAGGGGGAAAGAAAACTGTTAATAACATGAATAAGAATAAAAATGAGGCAGAGCAGCCATTCCCATTGAAAGAAGAAGCTCTTCCATCTCCAGGGTTTCTTTATGCTTAAGGTTCTTTCACTCATCATCAACTCCTCAAAAAATTGTCCCTTTTAGGCGCGTTAGATTACCCGTTTGTAGAGCAGGGTCCGGTCATTATTCCGTTTTATCACTACATTGGTGATGATCGCCGCCAGGATAACGAAACCCTGAATAGCCTGCTGCCAGAAGGGGGAGACGTTTATAATAGGCAGGGCGTTGGCAAGGATCCCAAAGAGGACTACCCCCAGGACCAGGCCGAGAACCTTGCCCCGGCCCCCGGAAACGCTCACCCCCCCAAGGACGCAGGAGGCGATGACGTTCATCTCATACCCCGCGGCGGTGTCCCCCTGGGCGGAGGCGAATTTCGCCACCCAGAGGACGCCCCCCAGCCCCGCCAAAGCGCCCATAAGGGCATAGACCAGCCAGACTATCCGCTTCCTGGGCAGTCCGATAATCTCGGCGGCTTCGGGATTGGAACCCACCGCGTAAATCCGTCTTCCCACCCGGGTAAAATTGATAAAATAATAAAAGACAACGTAGATAAGCACGGCGATAACGATGAGGTTGTTGATCCCCAGGAAACTCCCGGTGGCCAGGTCTTTGAATCCCGTTGACATCTGGTAGGCGCTTACCCATTGACCGCCGCTTACCAGGTAGGTAAGGCCCCGGATAGCGTTCATCATCCCCAGTGTCGCGATAATAGGCAGGATGGAAAACCGGGCGACAAGCACCCCGATAAGCGCCCCCGCAGCCATGCCGATAAGGGTTCCCTCCAGCACCAGGACCGCCGGGGGCAGGGCCGGCCATGCCTTTACCGAAAGGGCGGTAACCATGCCGGCAAAGGCCATGGTGGCCCCGATGGACAGGTCAATCCCCCCGGTGATGAGTACCATCATCATCCCCACAGAAAGAATACCCAGGATCGCCGTATTTGATAGAAGGCTCCTGATGTTTCCCGCGGTAAGGAATTCCCGGTTCCTGAACTGAATAAGAACACTGATGATCACGATAAAAATCACCAGACCCAGTTCCCGGAATCTTTCGACGTATTGCGTACCCTTGGTTTTCTCCATATAACTCCCTTCTATAACTCCCCGCCGTCTAGGCGCTGTCCTGCATGGCCGCTTTAAGTATGATCTCCTGGGTGGCGTCCCTGGTTTCAAGGGTCGCCGTTACCCTGCCGTCCCGCATCACCACGATACGATCGCTCATGCCGAGCACCTCGGGCATCTCCGACGAAACCATGATGATTCCGTA
>JAISRW010000197.1 GCA_031273405.1 Treponema sp. | reverse complement strand
CGGGGATGGGTTCCGGCAGCCCTGACCGCGAGGCCCCAGGGGGTCTTGTTCAGCACATACCATGTGGCCGGCACCATAAGAAAGGCCAGGTAGACCAATAAATTGTGGCTAAAGAATATCTGCCCTATCACCGGGATTTTTGAAACCAGGGGAATGGAAAAGGAACCTATGCCGGGCACGCTCTGGGTACCCCCCACAAAATGGCGGAACAAGGTTCCCGCGGTTCCCACCCCGAACATCTGGAGCCCTATGCCGGCTATGCCCTGGGGGCTGCGGAAGGTAACCACCGCCAGGGCGAAGAAAATACCCAGCAGGGCCCCCGCGCCGGCGGCGGCGGCAAGGCCCAGAACATTGTAAAACTCAGGGACCGGCGCTCCCCGGCCCGCGGCGTAGGGAATCAGCATCCCCAGGAAAGCCCCCATGGCCATGATCCCTTCGCAGCCCAGGTTGAAGATCCCCGCCCGCTGATTGATCATCTCTCCCAGGCTGGCAATGAGGAGGGCCACCGAAAAAGGCACCCCCAGGGAAAGGATATTGATGACGAAGTTCATTGCCGCCCCTCCCTTTGAGGGGTTCCCCCAAAACGTTTTAGGTATTTTCTGCGGGACCATTCCATAAGATAGGGGTTTGCCATGACCATCCGGGCGGCCACGATGACCAGGATGATGATCCCCTGCAAGACCTGAACCATGTTGGCGGGAACCCCCACCATGCGCTGGGTCATGTCCGCCCCGACCAGGAGGAGGCCGAAGAAAAAGGCCGCGGGAATGATCCCCGCCGGGTGGAGCCCGCCGAAGAGGGCGACCACGATGCCGCTGAATCCGTACCCCCCGGTGATTCCCTCGATGGCCCGGTGGTGCACCCCGGCCATTTCTACCGCCCCGGCGAGGCCCGCCAGGGCGCCGGAAATGGCGATGGAAACAACCAGGCAGGCCGGCACATTGATGCCGCCGTAGCGGGCGGCCCGGTCCTGGGCGCCCGCGGCCCTGAGCTTGTAGCCTAAGGGAGTCTTCCAGAGGATGAGGTAGACCAGGAGGGCCAGGGCCAGGGCTATGAAGATCCCCGAATGAAGCCTGGCGCCGGGGATGAGCCGGGAGAGCCAGATGTTCCGGCTGAGCCGCATGGTCTGGGGCGTACCAACCCCGCCGAGGGTCAGCTCCGCCGGATCGATCATGGGCCCCCGGAGGCAGAAGGTATAGAACTGGGCGGCAATATAGTTGAGCATCACCGTGGAAAGAAGCTCGCTCACCTCAAGTTTTGCCCGCAGTATGCCCGGAATAAAGCCCCAGACCGCGCCCCCCGCGCAGCCCGCCAGCAGCACCAGGGGGAGCAGGACGGGCTTGGGAAGATCCGGCAGGGCGAGGGATACCGCCGCGGCGGAGATGATCCCCATAGCCATCTGCCCCTCGGCGCCGATATTGATGAAACCGCTCCGGTAAGCGGCGGCGATTCCCAGGGCAATGATGGTGAGGGGGATGGTCCTGATGAGAACTTCGCTGACCAGGGAAATATTCCGCAGCGGCTCGGTGAGAATGACCCGGTAGACCTCGAGAGCGTCGGCCCCGATGGCGGCAAGAATGACCGCCCCCAGGAGAACCGCCGTCAGGACCGCCAGGATGATGATGCCGGCCTTATAGACCATTTCAAAGCGTCTGTTCATCTTTCACCCCCGCCATGAGTATCCCCAGGTTCCGGCGGTTCGCCTCTCCCGCCCCAAGGGTCTTCTGGATCTGCCCCTTGAAGATCACCGCGATACGATCCGAGAGATTCATGATCTCCTCAAGCTCTTCGGAGATGAGGAGAATCCCGTAGCCTTCCTGCCGTTTCGCCAGGAGCTGTTTGTGGATAAACTCGGCCGCCCCCATATCAAGGCCCCTGGTAGGATAGACCGCCACCAGGAACCGGGGGTTCCGCCTTAGTTCCCTGGCGAGAATCACCTTTTGTATGTTGCCGCCGGAGAGGGAGCCCGCCGCCGCCGCCGTAGTGGGGCTGCGGATATCAAACTGTTCCCGCAGTTCTTCGGCATATTCATTGATATATTTCTGCTTTAGGAAGCCCCGGGCCGAAAATGCGCCCCGGCCGGTATCTTTGAGAATGAGATTTTCCTTTATCGAAAAGGACGGGACGATGCCTTCCGTGTTCCTCTCCTCGGGGATATAACCCATGCCCTGGCGGATCACAAAAGCAGGGGACTTGTTGGCCAGGTCTGTCCCGAAAAACAGAATCTCCCCGGACTCAACCCCGCGCAGTCCGTTGACCGCCTCCGCGAGTTCCCGCTGGCCGTTCCCGGAAACTCCCGCAAGGCCCAGGATCTCCCCGCGCCGCACCGAAAGGTTAAGCCCCTTCAGGGCGAGAAACCCCCGGTCGCTTTTTACCGAGAGGTTCCGTATGTCCAGGGCCGTCTCCTCCCCCGGAGGGGTTTCTTCCCGCCTGGGAAGCTCCACCTCGCGGCCGGTCATGAGGGCCGCGATATCCTGGGAAGAATGATCCGCCGTATTCCCCCGGAAAACCACTTCGCCCCGGCGGAGAATGGTCACCGTGTCCGAAAGGGCCTTCACCTCCTGGAGCTTGTGGCTGATAAAAATGATGGAAAGTTCCGCGCTCATACGTTTGAGGAGGGCGATAAGCTCGTCCGTCTCCTGGGGGGTAAGGGCGCTGGTAGGTTCGTCGAGGATGAGAAACCGGGCCCCCAGGCAGAGGGTCTTGACCAGTTCCACCCGCTGCTGCTCCCCCACGGAAAGCTGCCAGATATAGGCGCCGCTTTCTACGCGGAGGGAGTAGCGCCGGCTGATTTCTTCGATCCTGGAGCGGACCATGGAATAATCCAGCTTCAGGGGATTCCATGCCTGCCTGAAACCGAGGGCCACGTTTTCCAGCACCGTCATATTGGGCACCAGCATGTACTGCTGATGCACCATGCCTATCCCCGCGGCAATGGCGTCGTTGGGCGACTGAAAACGGACAGGTTTATCGTTGATAAGGATCTGCCCCTCGTCGCTTTGGTAGAGCCCCATGAGGATGTTCATCAGGGTGGTCTTCCCCGCGCCGTTCTCCCCAACCAGGGCCAGCACTTCCCCGGCACCTACGGAAAGGGAAATATCCTTACACGCCAGCACTCCGGGGAAGCTTTTGGTGATATGCTCTATCCGCAGGCTGCGTATCTGTCCGTCATCCATCCGGATCCTCGCTTTGCGATTTTGTAAAGTCTAAGGCCGGTCTCCGGTTCTGTCAAGGCGGCGCCAGGCATCGCAGTGCATCACGTTGGAGGAGGAGGGAGGACAGGGCCGGCGTATATCATTTTTGTCTTACTTGAGCGAAAAATCGTAACCGCTCAGGGGTTTAATACTTCGGACCAAAGGTCCGCTTTAACCACCCCAAGAGTCCCCCGTGAACCGGTGAGCGGGTTTTTGGGTATTAAACCCCTTCGGCGCGAATAAAATATTACGGATGCTTTTCACGGATATTTTCTTAAGTCAAAGGTAAATCGAACCGAAGGTTCGCAACCGCCGATTAGGCGGTTTTTTGAGATACTATGCGCGAAGTGCAACAGGCTGCTAGGGGGCGGCGGGAGGCTGCGGAGGCTGCAGGCGGTTGAGGCCGTCCTGGGCTTCCCGGTAGGCGGGGCTGATCCTCAGGGCCTGCCGGTAGGCGGCAACAGCCGGTCCGCTGTCCCCGGCGGCTTCCCTGACCGTACCCAGCCGGTACCACCACAGGGGGACCTCGGGCGCAAGCTGTACCGCTGTGGAAATGGCGATGTCGGCGTGGCGGAACTTCCTTTGGAGCCGGTAGATTTCGCCTATAAAGAAATAGGCCACCGAAGCCCTCTCCCCTTGGGGAAGGGAATTAACGTACCGCTGCATAAACCTGAGGGAACTGTTGTAATCGTCAAGATAAAAATAGGCCTCCCCCATGGTTTCCACAATCCTGTATTCATCGGCAAAAAGCCGGAGCCCCCGTTCGCCCCAGACGATCACGTCGGCGTATTTCCGCTGCCGCTGGAGCGTCCAGGTAAGCACCGTATAGGAATCCCTGGTGGCCATGTTTCGGGAAATTTCGTCGGTACAGATCCGCACCGCCTCGTTATAGTAGGGCTCCGCTTCCCGCATACGGTCCCTGGCTTCCAGATCCCGGCCGGTACGGTAGTTTTGCAGGGCGCCGGAAGGACCGGCCCCCGGAGAGCCGGGCGCCTGGGGAAAGACCGGCAGGGCGGCCAAGGCGGCCAGAACCGCTAAACCTGAAAAGAGGCGGAAAAAACGGGGAACCTGAAACGGTACAATCATATCAATACTTTACTATACAGGTTTTGGACTTCCCCTTCAATGCCCGCACGGCCGGACGGCCGCAATTTTACTTTTAAGCAATTCAACCGCGATTCTATCGCCTTTGCCGCTCATGGTTGCCGCTCATATTTACCATTCATGCGGATGATAGCCGCCCGTCGGCGGGGTGATAGTGAAGGTATCGCCTGACGGTTCAATCACGTAAAGCCCTTTTTTCAGGGCATAGGTTTTTTCGCTCTCGCTGAAAACCACGCCCGCAAGAGCGCCAAGATATACCCGCTTGTCGTTGTGCAAATCCGCGTATTTGCGCAG
>JAISRW010000037.1 GCA_031273405.1 Treponema sp. | reverse complement strand
GATTTAGTGTCCGGCGGGATGCGGGGCAAACCGTCAAAGTATGATTTGGAAAAGGACGGGCAGGGCAGGCTGAAAGTCAGGAACAAGGAAACCGGCGAGGATATACCGGCGGTCCCGGTGAAACCCGCAAGACCGGAGGGGTCCGGGAGGTGGCGGATAAAGGACGGGGAGCAAAGGGCGATATATTTTACGGAAGAAGATATTGAAACGAGCCTGATACGTAAAAGAGTGGAAACGCTGCCGAAAGAAGAGAAAAACATACGGAACAATGTGGAGGCGGCGATATTCCAGTTGGGCTATCACTACCGTGCGGACAAAAGCCGCTACCGCGGGCTTGCGAAGCACAAGATATGGGCAATTTCACGGTGCTTATGGGTAAACTTCCGCCGGATAGCGGCGCGGGCAGGAGGGATAGGGGCCGGGACTGGGGATGCTCTTTTGGTACTCCTCCGTTTTCTGTCCGGCGCTTCACTGTCAGCCGTTTGAACCGTCGGTTTTCGGAGGGGACTCATACTTTGAATTGCTGTGCTGCAACGCGGCCTCTTGCTTTTTCTTTTGGGATCTGTTAGTGTTGGACTGTAGCCAACATCTACGATAGGGCGGTTATTTATCCTTGACATCCGGGTGAATGGCCGGATTTTTGGGCCCCCTGTTCCCCTCCCATATGGATACGGGGGCCCTTTTGTTTGTATCCCTCAATCCTTCGTTCAATCGAAGTATGTGTGACGCCCTGGAAGGCTTCTTACGGCTTGCAGAGGGCTTCGGCAAAGCGGGTGACGATACGAAAATGCTGGGGGGTGAGCCGCAGGAAGCTGTCGCCGGGGCCGTTGAGGCGGCGCCATGTTTCGGGGATGAGCCGCCTGTCGTGGGCGTTCTGAAGCTCCCGGTTTACCAGGGCGTCCGCGAAGAGGGGGTTCTTCCGGAGCGCCGACACCAGGGGCCCGCACTCATCCGAGGGCAGCATGGTGATGGTCTGGGCGGCCATGCCGGCCCGGAAAAAGCCGGCGTCGTCGGAGAAGGGCGTCGGGGCCAGGAGGACCTTCTCCATGCCGAGGTTTCTGGCGATCTCAAGGGCTTTTTCCCGGAGTTCCCGAATGGACCGGCGGATTTTTTTCTTTTCCGGGTTTGGATCCTTCCTTTTAAGAAGTAGTTCCGCGGTGGTTGAGATGACCAGGGTGTCCCCGGTCCCGCAGGCGTCAAAGCTATAGATGCGGGGGTCCTCCAGCCCCGCGTCCCTGAAGCCCGAAGCCAGGGCATAGGCGCCCTGGTTCAGTACGCTTTCGCCGCTTTCCAGTTCTTCCTTGTCGGTAAAGACGATAAGCCAGTTGAAAACTTTTTCGGCCTGAAGCTTCAGGGCTGTCTGGACGAGGAGGAATACGCCGGCGCCGTTGTCGTTGGCGCCGGGGCTCCCCGGAACCCTGTCGTAGTGGGCCACCAGGACGGTAAGCCGGCGTCGGAGAAACGTTTCTCCCGGCAGCGGAGGGGCGATAAAGAAATACCGGTTTCCCGAAAGGGTGACTACTTTAAAATCAAGCTTTGTTTCTTCCAGGAGCTCTTTTAAAAGGCCGAACCTGTCCGCCTCGGGGGTGATGAATTTTCTAAATCTTCCCCAGGGGAGGCCGGTCATATACGTGTCGATCACAAAGCCTACCGTCTTTTAAAGATTTTTTCCAGGCAGAAGGCGGCAAAGCGGAAAAACTTCCCTTTCTTTTGCCCGTAGCGGACGGCGAAATCCCTGGCCGCGGCGGAAACGGAAAAGGCGAGGCCGTTTTTTTTCTTGAGAAAATCCCAGTGGGACACAATCCAGACATACAGATCCCCGGGGGTCCTGCCGGGGAAATTAAGGCAGAGCATGTCGTCGTTGATGATCTTCACTATGGGGCTGTAGACGTTTTTGTACCATGAAATCAGGGCCTCCGGGAAAGGGATTTCTTCGTCCCGGTTCTGGTTAAGGTAATATTTGTGTACCATGATATGATTGTAAATTTCATCGTACCGTCCGGGCTGGGTAAAAACAAGGCTGTTGTCCCCGGTAAGCTCCCCGAACCGGCTTTTTTCGTAAAAAAGCTTCTTTTCGTAATCGACAACCGCCTCTTTAAGCTCCTCGGCGGTCATGGAAGGGGTTATGGTGATTGCTGTGGTAAGGCTGGTTACTTCGGCGTCGATCTCCGCCACGCCCTGGGCCCGGGCTACCGAAACCCGGTGGTTTCCGTCCCTGACAAAATAGGCGCCGCCGATCTCGTAGAGCTCGATGGCGGGGAGGGGGATGTCGCGGATCTGGGCCTTGTCCACCCGTTCCCACCGGGCCCGGAGGAATTCGGAGCGGGGCAGGAAGTATTTGTTAAAATCCCGGTAACGGCCCTCGCTTCCTACGATGAGTTTTATGGGGACTGTTCTCATCCCCTGGTACACTTCGCTCTTGGGCTTCAAAATCTTTTTTACATCATAAAACGAAAGCAGGCTGTCCTTTTCGGTGTTCATAAAATTCTGTATCCGCGAGAGGATAGCCCTGTTCCGGGCCTTGTTAAAATCCTGGGAAGCCTGCAAATCGTCGGCGCCTCTCATGGCGTGCGCCTCGTTTGTCCGGTCTGTCACGCGCCGCTCTCCGTCTTTTTTTCCGCCGCCCGAGGAAGGGCCGACGATAAGGTTGGAGACGCGGCCGAAGCTAGGGTTGGAGATAGGGTTGAATGAAAGGCCGGGATTTCGGTATCGATGACATAATGGTTAAAGGCGTTTATCACCAGGGTTTTATAGTATTGGGTGGCCCTGACTTCGGAGAGGTCGTAAAGGTGGATGTGGCCGTGGATAAGATAGCGGGGCTTAAAAACCCGCATGAACCAGAGGAAGGCTTTAAAACCCTGGTGGCATTTGTCTTCTTTGTCGTGAATTCCCCGGGGAGAGGCATGGGTCAAAAGTATGTCCACAAAACGTCCCCTGAAAATCCGGTTAAAGATGAGCCCCGGCAGCATCTTTAAAATCCGCCTGTACATCTGAAAGTCGGTAAACTGGTTTTCTCCCAGGTTATACCGCATGGAGCCCCCCAGGCCCGCCACAATAAGCCCTTCCTCAAAGCTGACCCTGGAATCCACGTACCCGGCGCCGCAAAAATCGTTTTCTCCTGTTTCGACAAACGGGGAAGCGAACTCCATGGCGGCGGCTTTTCTGCCCCGGGGCGCTTTTGTATAATGATTGCCCGTAATATAAAGGAGCGGTTTATTAAGGCTGGATATGATAAAATCAAGGTAGTCCATGGGCAGATCCCCGGCGCTCAGAATCAAATTCACATCCTTAAACCTGTCCCTGATGCTGTTGGTGTAGACAAGGGGATCGATCTGATCGGAGACGCAGAGAATTTTCATACTTCAGTCTGCTGCCTGCCGGTACTGCTGGTACTGGGTCAATTTTTCTCCCACATCCCGGAAATTCTTTTTCTGGGCATAAATTTTATCCCATTGGGCTATGGCCCTGGGATATTCCTGCTTTTTTTCAAAACACATGGCAAGAAAATACCTTGCGTACAGGCTGTCCGGCTCGGCTTCGTCTTTGACGGCGTTGACCGCCCGCTCCAGTTCGGGAATAGCCTTATCTACCATTTTGAGGGACATGTAACAGCTTCCCAGTTCTACCAGGGCCCGGATGCGGTATTCCTGGTCCCGCGCCGCCTTCTCGAAGGAGGGAACGGCCCCGGCATAATCTTTGGAGTCCTTGTGGATCTTGCCCAGGTAATAATGAATCTGGCCGTTTGACAGGTCTGTCTTGAGGGCGTTTTCGAGGGCCGTAACGGCCTCCCTGCTTTTTTTGTTCTGATAAAGCGCCGCTCCCAGGGCAAAATGATAGCGCCCCTCCCTGGGGTCGAGGGAAACCGCCTTGCCCAGGTATTGCTCCGCCAGATCCGTCCGGTTCCTGTCGCTGAAGATCTTCCCTGTCCAGTAAAAGTATTCGGGGTTCTCGGGATTGAGCTTTATGAGGAGAAGATATTCCTTGAGGGCTTCTTCGCTTTCATTGCACTGGAGATAGAGCTTGGCTATGGTCTGGCGGAATTCGGTCTCGGGGATGTTTTTGCCTTCGATGCCCAGGCGGCTCACGCTCTTGAATTCCCGCAGGGCCTGTTCAATGCGGTTCTCCGCCAGCAGGGCCTTGCCCAGGTAGTAATGGGCCTCGGTGTCTTTGGGGTCCTTTTCTACCGCCGCCTTACCCGCCTTGATGGCCTGGAGGTTCTTGTTTTTGTTGAGATACGTTTCGGCGGCCGCGGCCCTCCTGGGCAGGATTATGGTCTTTACCAAAAAGACAGCAAGGAAACCGACTCCTGTGGCGAGAATAATGATAATCACGGCGATCAAGTTCATGTTGCTGCCTGTTCCTTCCTTGAATTAAATGGGGTTTTGGAAAAGCTTTAAAACATCCGATAATTATAGTATCTTAATTATATAAGATGAAGGGATGAGAGTGAATAGGTATAATAGGTATAAATCGGACTTTCTCTATATTTTTCCCCTGGCTCTTCTCTTTTTGGCGTCCGCCGGCGTCTTGGGAGCCCAGAACGCCTTTGCCAGGGGAGAAGAGCTCTTCATGCAGAACAAGCCCGGGGAAGCCCTGGAATTTCTGGAAGCCGCCGCTTTGGAAGACCCCGCCCACGTGCAGGCATTTCTTTACCTTGGCATAGCCTACCAGCAGCTTGATCGCCTGGACGACGCCATCGCGGCATACCGAAAGATCCTTCCCCGGGCCGGGATCGAGACCGCCAGGGTCGCCTTCAACCTGGGGAACGCTTACTTTGCCAAGGGTAGCGTTTCTTTCGCCCGGCAGTACTATTCCCAGGCCATAGACGCGGATTCGGCCCACGGGTCGGCTTACCTTAACCGGGCGAATACGCTGATCAAGACCGGGGAATTAAAGGAAGCCATTGCGGATTATGAATCCTATCTTGCCCTGGAGCCCCATTCCGCGAAACGGCCCCAGATTGAAAAGCTCATCGCCTTTATCCGGGACGAATTTGCCGCCGAAGAACGCCGGAGGATCCAGGCCGAGGAAGCCGCCCGGCTGGAAGCGGAGCGGAAGCAGCGGCTGCTGGACGAGGTTTCCGCCTCTCTCCAGGCCGCCGCCGAGGAGAGCAAAGGCCTTTCCAGCGGGACGGAGGATGTCCAGGGTTACGAGGG
>JAISRW010000022.1 GCA_031273405.1 Treponema sp. | reverse complement strand
CGCTGTCCGCAAAGGCCCGGGCCCTGATCCTCAGATCCTTATCCTGCCAGCGGAATACCAGCGAGGAAAGTTCCGATTCGGCCCGGAAAGAAGAGCGGGATTCCCAAAGGAGCTTGAGGCTGCCCGAAGCCACGGCGCTTCTTGAGTTCTTGAGGAACCGGGCAAACTGCATATTCTCTCCCCTGAGAGAGAGTTCCAGAACCTTATTACTGTAAGCCCCTTCCGCCTCATACCGCTCGCTGCCGCCGGCATCCTGAATCCCCAGACGCATCCCCGCTTCGGAAAAGCTTCTGTCCCAGGTAAAGGAAACAGTACCCTTCAGGGGGCTCCGCCCGTCGTTAAAAAGAAAATCCCCTATTTGGGCGCCGTCCTGATCGGCGCCTCCCGAGAAGCTTAAAGCGCCGTAAGAAGACGCGGGGGTCACAATGTCGTTTACCTCAAAACGCTCTATATAGGCCGACCAGAAAGAAAGCGAATCGTAGCGGAGGGACATGAGAAAAGTCAGCCGGGCGTACTGATCCCCTGAGGGAATGGGGATGTTTTCCCCCTGGGCATAGCCCGAAAACCCGCCCATGGGAGCGGCGCTGAGGTATACCTGAAGCCCGTAGGAACCCCGGATGCTTAAAGAACGCCTGTCCAAAAACATCCCCTCCAGATAGTAGGCCAGATCCTTGTGGGAAACTTCCAGGAAAAAAGAGATGTCTTCGGGGTTGGAAAAGTCCGCCGATAAATTGACCGCCCCGGAGCCGTTGGACCAGCTTATCTGCCCGTCGCTTAATTCAAAGCGGCGGTCTGTTCCCGAAAGGGAAGCGACGGCCAATATGTCCCGGGGCGCCCCTTCATAGGCGGCCACAAGACGGGGGGCGTTATAGAGAATATGCTCATAATCGGTGGTAAAAAAGAATTCGGTGGTTATCGAAAGGTTTTCGGCCACCCCCCCGGCAATGCCCGGCAGTTCAAGGCCGGGCGCAACAAGCCCGGCAAAAACCAGCATATCCGCGGCCGAAAAGGAATCGAGCCTGAGGCTGGCCTGGACATGGCGGGGTTCGTAATCCAGGGAGCCTTCAAGGGAAAAACTGCCCAACCGTATGTCTTCATAGCCCCCCATATCCCTGAAACGTAAAGCCGAAACCGCGAAGTCAAGGCCCGAATCGGCCATGAGAAACGAGGCCTCCAGGGCCGAAAGGGCTACGGAAGCGACGGAAAAATTTTCGGCAAAGAGATTTATTTCCCGTCCTTTTGTATTTATCAGTATTTCCGAATTGATCTTTGGACTTCCCGGGAAACCGAAGTCCTTGAACGAAAGCAGGCCGTCGGGTAAGAGGGGGTCAAAACCAATATCGCCTCTAAAGCCTATGCTCCCCCATTCCGAATTATAGCCCAATTCCCTGATACGGACCATCTTTTCGTCCCCGGAGCCTGAAAGAACAAAATCGGCCTTTCCCGGAATCTGCTTCCGCGGCAGGGACCCGGAAAGATCAAAAGAATAAACCATATCCTTCCGGTCTTCCTTCTCAAGGGAGGCGCTGCCTGAAAGCGTAAGGGCCAACATTGGGTCGTAGGCCTTCCAGGGACCGGTGAGGGAAACCAAATCCTGGGGAGAAAAATTTTCACCTTCGAAGGAGGCGTTTATCTTTTTCCGGTCAAGATCCCATATCACAGAAAAAGAGGACGGCGATTGATCATAGCCCTTCCGTATCTCAAGGCGGCGGTTCCGAAACAAAACATCGAGTGCCAGGGGCTTGAGGGCAAGGTTTTCCCCCGACAGCAGGGGAATAATCAGCCTGGCGTTTCCTTCTTCCAGGGCGGATAGATATTCGCCGTCGATTTGTCCGTTTATTGCCAGGGATACCGAAACAGGCCCGGGTTTTTCAGCCTCCCCGAGGCCGGGCAGTTCAAGGACGGCGGCGTTTTCCAAAACAACCGCGCCCCCGGCCGTCCACTTTCCCTTAAAGACGACGCCCTCTCTTTGCAGGGAGGCGTCAAATCCCAGGTTCCCCAGGCTGAATCTAAAAGCCGATCCCGACGCTTCCCATGAACCGTTCCTTATCCGGATTTGGAGCCCCTCATGGAAGAGGGCCGCGATATTCCCGCTTCCCCCCTCTCCGGGAGACGCGGCGGCGGACGAGGATGACGCGGAGGAAAAGAGGGAAAAGAGCCTTGCGTCTTTTTCAAAATCCAGGGCGAGAACAGGCCGATCCAGCCTTATGGAACGGAGAGCCTCGGCGGCCCGGCCATCCAGAATTTCCCACAGCGAATAAGACAGTCGGAGCCGGTCCACGGTCACAAGCTCGCTGCCGTCTTCCCTGAGGAACCTGATGCCCCGTATATCCAAAACGTTGAAAATAGAAGGCCCCATGGAAGCGTATTCGATTTTATAGCCCAGATATTCTTCCGTGTCCTCTATCAAAGAATCCCTGAGGGCCGTCATACGGTTTTCAAGAAGGGTCCGGAAGGGCCTGAAAACCAAAGCGGTGGCAGCCGCCAGTATGCCGAAGAAGAGGATTTTTGCGCCTGTATTTGCAAGGGTTCTTAGGGATTTCCTCCCGCCCCTGTCATTATCCGCCAAACCGGCCACCTGAAATTTTATTCGCGCCGAAGGGGTTTAATACCTTCTGCACCCTGCGAACCTTCGGTTCGACGCGTGCGAGCTTTAGGGCGCTTAAAGCGGACCTTTGGTCCGAGGTATTAAACCCCTGAGCGCAGCCGTGCAATCCAGTGTCTACCCGGCCGCCCTTCAAGCCCGGCGGGGGGGCGGTAAGGGAGAGAGACCCTCCCCCTTACCGCCCCCCGCCCGGTCAGCGCCGCTACATACGTTCAGAGGCCGATCCGACAACCTGCGCCGTTTGGGTGTTCAACGCCCGCAGCCGCAGCCTGCGCAAATCGCCCTCGCCGTCCACCCTTCCGGTTACGACGATATTCGCCCCGGAAAATTTACCGATAGAGACGGCCGTCCTGTCGTCCACTTCCT